>LNEB01000009.1 GCA_001464795.1 Bdellovibrionales bacterium Ga0074139 | reverse complement strand
AAAAATAGAACTAATAAAATTCGGTGGCTCAAGATCATCCTTAAAACATCCCAAAGACCTTTCGGTCTTTTAGAATACACATGTATTCTTAAGGACTTATCGGTGGAAAGTGATATTCACATAAGAGTGCTTGGGGGATTTTGTAAAAAAACTAGATAAAAGTGTATTAAAATTGGAAAAAGCCTAGCTTGCTTTCTCAATTTTAGTCGAGGCCAATAGATTCCCAAGACGAGACGAAAATTGAGACCTTGCGACCTTAGAGTCCTGATTTTCTGGACTCATACTTTTATAAAATAAATGCCGACTTTTTTCCAGTTCCAGGGATCTTGCAATAGAGAGCTTAATTTGTGTTAAATCCACAGGTTTTTCTAAAATATCACAGGCCCCAAGCCTAAGGGCATTGATGGCGATGTCTTTCGATGCACAACCAGTAAGAAGTATAAAGGGTGTCATCATTCCTTCAGAGCGTAAAACCTTAAGAAGTTCGAGGCCATTGAGATCTTTCATATTGTGATCTGAAATAATCAAGTCAAAGCTACCAGTCATGCATTCTTCGTAGGCTTGCAAAGGAGTTGAGCAAATTTTTATTTCGCAGTGATCATCACTTAAGATGCCATGCAGAGATTCAAGTAAATCCACTTCATCATCTATCATTAAAATCTTTGTTGGCATCTGATTGACCCCTTTATGCTTTAGCGCATTGACTATTTCGGAAGAAATCCAGATTCACTTGATCGATTCTGATCGCTATTAATTGAGTTTAATGTGGCGTCCAGAAATGTTCTGTTTTGAAGCGCTCAGTTGCTGTTTCAGAGCCTTAGTCATATTATAAACCATCATGATGACACGTAAAAATTTTTTAAGAGCTTTCGTTGGTATCTCGGGGTCTGCATTTCTAAGTAAATTTATTTTTTCTCGATCCTACACGCGTACGACCACTGTGTATTTTCCTGAAGGAAAAAGTCTGAAAGACTACCGATCCGATCGGTCCCAATGGATTCAAAACACTGATAACTTCAAAGAATTTCTGGCGTGGGCCAAGCGGACTCAGCTTATCCAAGGGCATTTGACTTCCTACTTCAACGGAGTTGTCACGTTTAAAGTTAAAGCAGAGACATTAGAAAAACTAATGGCTTACGAAAAATTAGCAGCCAATATAACAAAGAACAATCACAGCCAGCTTGTAAAATTAGGATATTCCTTCAAAGTGAAAACATCCTACGGTCATTTTTGGCAAAGCTAAATTAAAGCTTAGTGATCACTTCATCTAAAAATAAATCCAAGTGACCCACCAAATGCAAATCATTCTTCAGTAGGTTGTACTTCTCGATGATAACAGGCTTCATTTTTGGATCTATTTTTTCTTTATTTAATAGCTCAGCTAAAGTTAGCATATTGAAAGCCACAGAATCTTGACCTGGTAAACCCACATATTTTTTGCAGTCGCTTAAAGTTTGGCTTAAATTTTTGCTTATGTTCTGATTGAAGCCAGCTAACTTCATAAAGGCCACCAATGAAAGATCAAAAGAAAGCCCAGTGGTGCACACTTTTGGTTTAACCGAAAAATCCCGCTGAACTAAAACAATGGATTCAGGGACAAATGTCTTTAGCTTATACTGAATGTACATCTTGAATAATAAATTATTGATGTAATTGGAATCGTAGCCTTCTGGAAGTCTGGAATAGAGCTTGGAAACTGCATCGATTTCGGTTTTTGCTTGTGGATACAGTCCTTGTTTTAATAAAAGCACAGATTTAATTTTAGAGTACCTGAGTTTAAGTCTGGCGAAATTTTCTGGAAGATTCAGAGCTAGGATTTTATCGGTGGACTGTAAGGCTTCTTTAATCTTGGGCTCATTCCACTTCATTGATAAAAGATCATGGGACAGGTTCAGCAACTGCAGTAAAGAATTCACTCTTTTCACAATATCACTTTTAATAACTTCATTTTTGATAACTTGAGCTTTGTTTGTGTAATTAGGTGAAGCGTAATAATAGTGCTGTAAAAAAGCGAAGCTGTGAGTCAGTAGAAGGGCTTGCTCGGTGGCAGGAATCAAGGTTTTCAGTTCAGCCATGCACTTTTCAAACTTGGCTGTTAAAAAAAGATCCGAATACAGACTGCACTGGCTGTTCGTCACATTGGCTATTTGATCTATTCTTTTCATTTTGATGAGGGTCGATTTGTATTTTTCTAAAATATCATTTGTTTTAAGAGGTCCCAGTTTGGCTAAAAGTTTATGATAATAGTCATCTTCAGCCTGGGCATTCTGAGGGCCTCGAGGAAACTGTAGCACACGTGCTAATAAAGACTGGGTATCGGAAAATGTTTTATCTTTTGGAAACTGGCTTTCGATTTCCGTTAAAAGCATAATAAGTTGGACGGACTGGTAAATATTTTCCTTATATGTTTTTTCCGTGAGGGTCGAAATCTTAGAATTGACTAGAGTTTTAAATTTGGTCGCTTCAGCTAAAGAAATTTTTTGCGGTGAGAAAACTTGATTGAAATAAGAATCAAAAATGGGATCTGACGTTTTTGCAAAACTCAAACTTGAAACTAAAATAAGCAGAAAAAATTTTATAATCATTTTTCAACTATAGACCCAATATTTGCAGTTTTCAAAACACTAAATAAAAAAAAGCCGCAGTCTTAATCAACTGCGGCGTAGTGACTTAATCTAAGCGGTCATTGATTTTGTGAGGCTTAAAACTTGATTAGATTCAAAATTATCAGAAACAAATTTCCAATTAATGTGACCCCAAAAAGTTTCTAGGTATTTTTGTCGAGCATTGCGGTAATCCACATAATAAGCATGTTCCCAAACATCAGCCGTTAATAAAGGACGCGGTCCACCACCAGTGAATGGCACGGCCGCATTGGAAGTGGAAACCAAGCTTAGTTTACCAGCTGCATCGGCACATAGCCAAATCCAGCCCGAGCCAAAGGTTTTCATTCCGCCGTCAATGAACTTTTCTTTGAGTTGATCAAGGCCACCGAAATCTTTTGTGATGGCAGCCATCAAAGAATCGCTGGGTTTTCCACCTTTACCTTGAGGGCAAAGACCGAACCAATAAAAAGTATGATTCCAGATTTGTGCTGCATTATTAAAAATACCACCCGAAGAAGAGACAACGATTTCTTCTAAGGATTTGCCTTTTAATGATGCATCAGTATCAATAAATTTGTTGAGGTTATCGATGTAAGCCTTGTGATGTTTATCAAAATGAAAAGACATTTGTTCTTCATTTAAGAAAGGGGCTAGGCCAGTTTTTGGGTAGGGAAGTTCGGGTAAGCGAAACATAAAGACTCCTTGGTTTAGCAGTTTTGTCGGTTGCCATCATGATAAAGTATGAATCTTAACAAGCAAGTCATTTCATGACTTGACCCTCATTCACTTTGCATTCTTGATAGGTAACACAACAAATCTTTTAAAAGGAGATGCAAATGAAATCAGTAATTATAGCGCTTGTGATGACGCTCGCTTTCACAGCTCAAGTTCAAGCTTACGGCACTAAGGAAATGAAAAAAGTGGCACCTACAGCACCTGTTGTAACACTTGATATCGTAGACACGGCGGTTGGCGCAGGACAATTTAAAACTTTAGCTGCTGCATTAACGGCTGCTGATTTAGTCACCACTTTAAAAGGGGCCGGACCTTTTACAGTTTTTGCTCCCACTGACGATGCTTTCAAAAAACTTCCAAAAGGAACATTGGAAAAACTTTTGAAGCCTGAAAATAAAGCCACTCTTGCTAAAATCTTAACTTACCATGTGGTGGGTGCAGAAATTATGGCAAAAGACGTAAAAGCAGGACCAGCAAAATCGGTAGCAGGATCTGACCTTAACATCACAACAGTGGGCGGCGTTAAGATTAACGGGACTTCTGCGGTCACAAAAACGGACATCAAAGCAACAAATGGCGTGATTCACATCATCGACACAGTTGTTTTACCTCCTGATGTAAAGCTGTAAGACTTAAGTCTCAAATTAAGACAATTTTTTGGAATGAATATTGTACCTCAGTCAAGAAAGCTTGGCTGAGGTATCCATTGATAAAAACTCTGTTTACATCGAAACTTCAAGCGGAACTGACATTAAAGGTTTAGAAAAATTCTTAAAACCAACAGGCTCAAAAATTTCTTGGTTTAAGCACCCTTACAATCAAGACTCAACGGTCCCGCACTTTGAAAAGTCTTCTAATAAAACCCTTCAGGCCCATCACACAGCTTCAAGAACCATAGTCACAACCCTTAATGGCAGAAAAGTGGCCATCAAAATGCCCACAGACCATCCCTTCGGACCTAGTAAAGAAATGCAAAAAAACAAAGTGAATATGAATGCGGATCTCAAGTACTCAGTGGCCAGAACCAAGGCCATTCAGCACATTGATGCGGAATTAGGACCGGACAATTTTTTATTGATTCAAAAAGAAATTGCAGCCGTCATTGATAAGACCACAAAAAATGGATTTTTAATCAGAGATTTATCTTTACTTGAAGATGGAAATTACTATTTGCCAGCCCATATCCTTCCCTATGTGGGAAAAGAAATTGCGCAGCAAAATAATATTTCTTTCAGTCAATTCTGGGAAAAACATTGGGCTGAAAGCTTAGGTCGCTTTCAAGCCAGGCTCTTGATTCGACACGGTATGGAAGTTCGAGCCGTGATTCCACAAAATTTTCTGATTCAATTGGATCCACAAATGAAGCCCACGGGACGGCTGGTGTGGCGAGATTTAGCCGAGTCCCATCTGATTATGGACATTGCGGAAGCCATAGGGCTTGAAGCTTTCGTGGACCGGGACATGTTGAATGGAAGCTGGGGCGTGAAATCCACAGTGCACGTGGATAGTGGAAATATTCATTGGAGATTTAATGATGTGTCTCAAACACTCTCCGTTGATGAAATGGTAAGCTGGAGTCAGCGGCATAATGTTGCTTATAAAGCTGAAATTGAAAATCTTTTGCAAATCAAAATTCCAGAAAATACCAGTGTCACCCAGTTCATTAACTCCCAAACCCAAGATTCTGATTCCCTTTTGATGAGAAAAATCCAAGACTGGCATTTTAAGCAACGTAAAAAATCAGCGAATTAAATCCTTGATATTCAAAAAATGACATAAATAAAATCTTTTTATATCATATTATGATAGTTTATGAATTTAGCTTGTAGGTTTTTGTTTTCGAAGTCAAAAAGAGTGAACAACAAGGAGCATTTATGACAACTGAACAAAGTTACCAAATCAATAAAATCAAAGCAGCAATCAAAGATCAGATCAAGAAAAAAGATCTGACCTACAGTGATCTTGCAAAGGAACTTCAATGTTCTCTGCCGACTGTGAATCGCATACTTGGAGATGAAGAGCTCACATTGAGTCGTCTGCTGGACTTATGTAAAATCGTGGATATTGAGTTCTCAGATTTGGCCCAGCTTCTTAAAAGTACCACACCCAACACGGTCTCATTTAGTGAGCAGCAAAATGAGTTTTTGGTTAAAAACCCTAGTCACTTTGCCTACCTCTTGCAATTAATGGCAGATGAAACGCCCAAATCTATCGCCACACAATTTGGCTTGAATCAGAAATCTACTGATAAATATTTGATACATTTGGAAAACCAAGGACTCATCAAGGTCTCACGAAGTGGAAAAGTTAAGCCCATCATGGAAATGCCAGATTTGGGTTCTGGAAAGCTCGCCCGAAAATACTTCTCTAACTTGATTGACACTACTGCTCACTTCTTTAAAGCGCATATTTTAAAAGGCTTTACGAAACAAACAACAGAATCAGCCACATCTTTTTCCACCATGGCCATCGATCTGTCGCAGGAGACTTTTTTGCAATTCAAAAGCGAGCAAGAGGCTTTGCTTAAAAAATACTCAGATCTTTCCAGGTTAGAAACTAAGGCCAAGAAGAAATCAGATCTTAAAATGGCCGTTGTGACATTGGGTTACACTCTTGTGGAAAAAGATAACGATCTGATTCCGTCGATCTCTAATGTGTTCGGTAAAATCGAAAATTTTTGATTATCATTTTGACTTCATAGCCCAGTGGCAGTTGAATTTTATCTATATGAAATCAATTATCTCAAGTTTAATCTTTTTGTGTTTTTATAATTCAACATGGGCCGCCAGTTTCGTGGATGTGCGAAGTGAAGAGTCAAGATGGATTGTGGAAGTGATTCAGGAATCCACGGACGGGTGGCCTGAAATCAAAGAACGGTCGACTTATCCCACACAAGAAATGGCTTTGGATAAGAAAATTCAATTGGAAGAGACTTTGCCAGACCTCACCAGTGACCGAATGTTTGTGCGACCTCAAATGGCCCAAGTCAATCTTTGGACGCCACAAAATGCATGGTCTTACGAGTGGGAGCAAAAATACTCCGAATGGATTGAAAAAAATGTCTCGAAGAATTTTTTTCTTGATTACAAAATTCCCACGGACTGTGCGGACGTGGCTTATTCTTTGAGATGGATTTTTGCCAGGATCAACAGCTTACCCATGGCTTCAAAGTTAGGATCTTTAAATACTTTGATGACCAACGAAACGGTGAGGCCTCAGTGGGCCGTGCTTCCCACGGATCCTGTCTGGCACAAAGATCAAAGATTTATGGCGGCCCTGACCTATGTGACAACTATGACCTACACTCACACTTTGTGGGATGATTCCTATCCCATCAAGCTTGATCGGAAGTATTTTTTATCTGGAGTTTATCACTTAAGTTTGGATGGAGGTTCTGGACATACACAAGTAGTTAAGTGGTTAGGAAGTGATAATCAATCGCCCTTTATAACTCTCAATTCAACGGTTCCCCGAGCTGTTCGAAGTTTATCAGAGACCATTTACTCTGGATATGTCCCCAAGCCAAAACAAAATGCATTTTTAAAATTTCGCTGGGCTGTGCAAACGAAAAATGGTGTGGTTTTAGCTAATGCCGCTGATATGTATGACTATTCATTGGAACAATTTTCTTTTGCTTCAGATTCCAATCAGTATCTGACAGATTTACTGAAAAAATTAGGCTACGAAGGTGGAGAACAATCTATCATTGCTTTTTTAGCGAGGGATTTAAGCGAACAGTTTCAAATTCGAAAATCCATAGTCGATGAGGGCTATGAAAAATGTCAGGTCTTAGATTGCCAGCCTGGTACCGAGGCTTGGGAAAATTATAGTACGCCAAGCCGAGATTCCCGAATCAAAGCAAAAATTGAAATGTTAGAGGCCCTTTCAGGTTCAAATACTAGCTACGGTGCAGGTTTTGATTCTCAGGTAGTGGTTCAGTTTGAAGGTTTAGCATGGTCAAGTATGGCCATTGTTTGGAATTGGAAGCATAAAAAGTTTAATTCTGATCCACGTGTTACACCCATCGAGCGATGGGGAGCCGGTTACAACTCTTGGCTGAATCATCAGGTTAGTTTTATTGAAAGCTTGCTTAGCCAACGCTTCGAAAAACTGACATCTGCTAAAATCATTTGTGAAAAAGAGGCTTGTGATTTTTCATCAAAAAATTGGGACCTGTTAGGAAGCCATGAAATTGACCGAAAGATTTTGAATCAAATCAACTACATGAAAAATGGAAGAGACTTGCTTCCAAAAGAAATTCAACAGCTGCTAAGCCAGAATAACAATCAAGAATTATTCTCTGTGGAAAAGGAATCCATCACAATTAATAAATTGTTAACTTTGGGGCATCAATGGAGTTCGTCACCCAATGCAAGCCTTCGGGACCAATGGGCCATTGGTAAGAAGGTCATGCTGGTGGCTTTGAAATCTCCTTCGGATAAAATTTATTTTAAAAGGTGGCTGATCAATGTCAGTCATCAATCGGTCATCGATTATACCACAAATGAAAAAGTGCATTTGCCTGGGCAGCTGATATTAGCTTTTAACGGAGCTCCTGTTTTATTAATTAAATCTGAAGGACGCTATTTTACCTATGAACTTAAAACCAATCATCTTCAGCCTATTCCTCAGTTTGATTATGTCTCTTTACAAGAGAGTCATACTTTCAACGATAAAATGGTCACATTTCAAGACCAGGTTCATGTTTGGCAATTGGATGCTGATCTTGTAAAATTTGAAAAAGTAAAAAGTTTTTCAACTCCTGGGCAAGTGATCAACGAAGATTTTATTGGTGTGGAAGGTCAAATTTATGACGTGGCCTGGGATCGATTTTATGAACCTGGAATAGCCTATAATGTGATGCAGGTTACGAATCATTTTTTTACTTATAAGGTGAACTTAAAAACTTATATTGTGAGCCGTCTATCAGGAGAAAGAAAATTTCTTTTTGAGACTGATTTGTTTACTCTTTTCGATACGGATTTAGACAAAAGACTTATCATGTTCACCATGTTTGGATCCAACAATGGAGGCCAACCTGGATCACGGTTTTTGCATTTTGATGACAACTTTCAAATCAGTAATGATCAGATTATTAATGAATACTGTGGTCTTAATTTTTCTATTTATGTCAGCTGTTTTAGTTTCGGAAATTCCATTTATGAAATAAAAAATGGCAAACTTGAATTGATGAACACGGATTCCACTACTCTTTGGGTTAATGAAAACTACACGGTGAAAAAAGTGGGCTCTTTCAATCATCTGATCGAGCGAAAAACCAATCAAATTTTAATGAAAGCTCATCAAATTTTACCGATCAGTGCGCAGTTGGTGGCTGTTAAAAAAGCGGATGGGGAAGGATTTCATCTTTTTAATCCTCAAAAATCAGAGCCTTTGGTGACCCACATTATGCCAGGTGAATTTATTGGCTCTTATTACTACAAAGGTGGTCTGATGCTGACTGACAGTGAAGATTACGATCAATTGATTTTTGTTGATTCGGAACTTGATTAAAATCGTATCATTTTGAGAAAACCTTTAGAAATCATGGAACCAACCGATAAGTCTGTATGGCGCTACCACGGTTGGTTTCCCTCACATTTTTACTGCTGATTTTACAAGGTTGTGGAGCTCCACCTGAAGCTGGAAAATTAATCGAAGGCAATGATAAAAAACCAGCGGCACTTGAACTCACCGCTATTTCCTATGTGGCGAATGGATCACCGGTCAACCTCACGGCCCCCTTTGCAGCCGCACTTAGTTTTCAGCCGGATTTGAGCACTGGTATTTGTTTATCATTTCTTAACGAAGCGGAAGTCACTTTCATAGGAACCTATGAACTTGCGACCACTTCTAGTTTACGAGTCATTGGCCCAGCTGTATCAAATATCCAGCTCTCGGCTGGAACCTTTACTATCAGAACTTGTTTAAGTGTTGGTAGTACCGCGGTCAGCCTTGCGGCCTTATCACCAGATGGACAGGCCAGTGACAGCCTTAATTTCTCAATTTCCATTTCAGCCGTGCTTAGGTCCTTGGCATTTGGTCACCCTCTGTATCCTAGCCCAGGTTTTAGAACCTCCGCTGGATCTGCCTCATCATCCAGTTTAGTGGGTGGGTCTCTTGATTCCAGACAGTTTTCAGTGAGTGATAGTACTGTGACTTCAGTGGCTTCAACAGGAAATACGTCTTTTCGTTTAACTGTTGGGTTTCCAAGCATTGTGAAAGAGATGAGCCCATGAGAATTCTGTTCATTTTACTTATTTCATGTTTTTCACAAGCCCAGGTTTTTAATAATAAACTTTCCGTGCAGGGTTTTTTAAAAGTGGGGACCACGGCAGTTAATGATGTTTCTGGTTATCCCATGCGGTTTTTAATTAAAAGAAATTCCACTGTGATCTGGTGCCAAGATTCTGCAGCTAACGTGCCTGTGATCTCGGGAATATTTTCGAGTTTACTTGCGGGTACTTCCAACTGTCAGGCTTTATCGAACACTTTAGAAGCCAGTTTGTTTAATCATAGTCTTAACAGTGATAATTTTATTGTGGATGTGGTGGTTGACGTCAATAAAGATGGCTTCGGCGGAGCGGATGATGCCACATTTGCAGGAATAGATCTTGTTCCCTCGCCTTTGGCCATACATGCCAATCTTGCCGAAGTGGCAAAATCTTTATCAATCACTTTACCGATTAGCAGTGGCGGCACTGGCGCAACAACAGCTGCTGGTGCCAGAACCAATTTAGGTTTAGGCTCTGTTTCTGCGGTGAACACCAGCGGGGTTGCCACCGATGTGCTTTTGGGAGATGGAACTTTTGGTGCTGTACCGTCACCAGTTAATTTTTCAGGAAATTTGAGCGGGGACGTGTCAGGAACTCAAAGTGCAACTGTGGTCACTGCTTTGAGAGGACAAAATATTTCAACAACAGCTCCCACCAATTCCCAAGTTTTGGTTTGGAACAATGCTTTATCGCAGTGGGTACCAAGCACTTTAGTTTCAGCAAACATTGCGGATGCTGTTAGTACCAACACCGCCAGCCGGCTTGTCCTTCGAGATGCCACAGGAAATTTTGCAGCCAATGTCATCACAGCTAGCACTTTTTCAAACGCGGCTGGTACCACAACAACTATCGGTAATACGGCCACTACTTCTGCGACAATCGTTCAAGCGGGCACTGGAAAAGTTAGAATCGGTGCCACCGGCACAGCTGTGACGGGCATGGGAGCTTGTACCATCGCCTCATCTGTGATCACAAGGACTGCCACAACCAGAACTTGCACAGGAATTCCTGCAAGCACCGGAGTGGCCGTTTACTGCTCTCCTGCTGCCGCTCTATCATCAGCTAATACGAATAGTGTTTTCTGTAGAGCCTCGGGAACTGCCAATCAAGTTGTGTGTAACACCACAGTCACCAACACAATCAACACAACCTATAGTTGTATGTGGATGCAGCCTTGAGTTATCGACTCATCAAAAATCAATCTGGCTTAAGTATCATCGAAGCCCTTGTAGCCATCGGTATCATGTCCATGATGATTGCTTTTTTTGCTCAGTCTCAAGTTAATCAAATGAAAGAAATGAAAGCATTAAACGAAAAAATAGCTATTCTTGATTTTGAAAAATTACTAATCTCAGCTCTTTCTGATGGCTCCACTTGCCAGCATGTTTTAAATAATCCAGCACCACTGACATTTAACTCCACAACCATAACAAGCACCACGCCTGCTGTGTTGACGCCCTCAACCCCCTTATATGCTGGAGTTAGATCAGGTGTGCCAGGCCCTGTCGTTGCTCAGGTGGGGCAGAGAATTTCACCCGCAACCAATTCACTGACCATTGATTCCATTAGACTTGTCATTACAGAAGGTAGTGCAGGAAATTTTAAAGGTTACTGGGAAATTGCACTGAATCCTGCAGGTATGGTGAGGGCTTTAAAGCCCGTGCGAATTCAGACAGTGATGGCGGGTGATATTACTATTCCAACAAGCACCAGTATTACTAGTTGCATGGGTGCTAGCACCACAGCGCTGACGGTGACCCGAAGACCTAACAGTGTGACGGCTTGGCGGTGGCCAACGGCCTCAGTCAGTTGCCAAGCTGATGAGTATTTAGTTTCAGGTGGTGGAGGCTGTATCAGTCTGGGGCCTCCCGGCACAGGATTTATGTTTATTAGAGCCTCTCAACCAACCGCCGATAACCTTGGGTGGACATTATCTTGCGATACCCCAAGATTGCAAAATGCACGGGCTGAAGTGTTTGCTCTTTGTGCAAAAAGATAAAGCAGAGGCCGATTTTTAATTCTACATTTATCACAGTTTTGTGCTAAACAATTTTGCTAATAAGGGAGATTTTATGAAAATTATTCTTTTAGCATTAGCAATCAATTTGACTGTTACAGCCGCTCAGGCCAGCTGTGAAGTTGCACTTTATGTGTTAAAAAATCAGCCTGGAAGTCCTATTATACAAAAAATGACCAAAGCTTTTGATCAGGTTTTAAAAAAAGTAAACAAAGATAATCAAGCTTATGCTGTGTCAGGGCCTTTGCAAGCTCAAGACGCAGATTATATGTATTTAGTGATTCCTGAAAGTAATGGCAAAATTTCTGTCAGTGTTAACAACTTACTTCTGAATCAAAATCTTTACCGTAATGTTTATAATTCAGATGCCTTTATTAGTGAAAATGCAGTGGTAAAAACATTGGCAACTGATTTCGAAACTGAAGCTTTGCCTGAACTCAAGTACTGCCAAGATGAATAACGACAGTCTATCGATTAAAGCCACTCAAAAAGAGTGGATGGGTCTTTTCGTTCTTGCTCTTACTTGCATGCTTTATTCGATGGATCTGACGGTTCTTAATTTAGCCGTCCCCCAGCTTAGCCGGGCCTTGAATCCCACGCCTTCACAGCTTTTATGGATCGTCGACATTTATGGTTTTTTCTTAGCTGGTTCATTGATCACCATGGGAACCCTGGGTGATCGTATCGGACGAAGAAAAATGCTGATGATTGGTGGGGCTTTGTTTGGCACAGTATCGGCTGTCGCAGCTTTCTCTCATTCTTCTGAAATGCTCATTATTTTAAGGGCTCTGCAAGGAATGGCAGGGGCCACCTTAGCGCCTTCTACTCTTTCATTGATCCGAGTGCTTTTTCGAAACCCTCAGCAAAGATCCATTGCCATTGCTCTATGGGGCACCAGTTTTTCTGTGGGTGGTCTGATCGGACCTCTTGTCGGCGGATTACTCATTGAAAAATTTTGGTGGGGCTCGGTCTTTTTAATTAATGTCCCCGTGATGATTGTCATGCTTATCTTAGGCCCCCTTTTGCTTCCTGAGTTTAAAGATCCCAAAGCAGGGAAGTTGGATCTGACCAGTGCAGCTCTTTCTTTGCTAGCTGTGCTATTGATTGTACTGGGTTTAAAAAGTATTGCAGAAAGTGGTTTGCAAACAATGCCAATCAGTTATTTACTCGTTGGAATTTTAATGGCTTACCTATTTATTCACCGACAAAAAAAGCTAAAAGATCCATTAATTGATCTTCATTTATTCAATAACAAAAAATTTAATTCTCTGATGGCGACTAATTTCTTTACCATGTTTGTGGTGTTTGGAACTTTTATTTTTACAGCTCAATACATGCAGCTCATTATGGGATTAAGTCCTTTAAAAGCAGGCTTGTGGTCCATGACTTTTTCAGCTGGTTTTATTATTAGCTCTTTGCTTTGTCCCATTATTGTTAGATTTATTAGACCTGCCTTTGTTATGGCAGCCGGTCTAATCCTTGGGGCCACAGGATTCGTATTTGTTTCTCAAGTTAACGGTGTTACAGACATTATGCAACTTGGATGGGGGACTTTTTTGTTTTCTCTTGGAAGCTCGCCCGTTTTGCTATTTACAACCGGAATGTTAATTAATAGTGCACCTCCAGAAAAAGCGGGGGCTGCTGCGGCCATATCAGAAACCAGCAATGAATTGGGTGGTGCTTTGGGAATCGCAGTGCTTGGAAGCTTAGGCACTTATCTGTACCACAAGAAACTATTTCAGTCCCCTCTGGCGTCGACTGACTCAGGTTTACAAACAGCCTTATTAGGAACTTTGGAAAATGCCATCCGCTACGTGGAAAATAAATCGAGTTCACTATTAGAACTGGTTCACACTTCTTATATTCAGTCCTTTGAAGTTGTGATGCTCGTGTCGTGCTCTGTTTTGTTATCCATAGCTGTACTTGTAGTCATTCAGCTTCGTGATGTGAAACTGGAAGATGAGGCTTAGTTATTGGCAATAAGCCATTGCCATATTTTTCTGTGCTTTAAGATAAATATATATTTGTTCTGATAGCAGTGCGCGGGTTTGAGCTAATTCTGCAAGACGTGCAAAATGTTTAACATTGGCTCCACCTAACGTTAGTCCATTTTTTAATCGTGAAGGTTCAGAGTTTAAATGACTTTCAATTTCAAATTGAGTTTTTAACAGTGCATTTTGAATGGTTTTTAAGTCTTTTTTCATTTCTGGTAAAGAGACCTGAACTTTTAATTCTCCTGACTGACTGGTTAGTTCGTAAATTCCTCTGCCAATTAAATAAACAGACTCGATATGGGCAGAGGAAACTGATAGTGCTACAACTGTCGAATTATAAAGACCCGTTGATAATGCATTCAATTTCAAAAGCTCTGCCACAGTTAAAGCAGCAACAGTTCCTACAGCTCCTTGTGGAAGTCTAAGAAACGTAACAATACTTCCGATAAGACCTGGATTTAATTTAAAATAATAAGCTGCTAAGCTTCCTGAAAGCATTAAACTTCCAGAAGCGATGGCTATGGATGATGAGACCTGGCTAAGATTTTGTGCATCTTGATAAATCTCAGTTATATGATTGGAAGCTGCAAAATAACTTTGTGTCATCCCTTGAGCGACTTGAACTTTTTGATTCCAGTTTTCTGTACAAAGGGCATTAGCGTTATAAGAGAATATAAAAGGCATTAAGAATTTAATTATGTTTTTCATAGCCGAATTCTATCACTTGGAAGATTGAGATAGAAACTGTCACATTATTTGACAGTTAAATTTACAATTCAAGAAAGTCACTGTGTAAACTTTTGCTACACTTTTATTTGTTTACAACTAATAGGTTGAGCTACGCATTGGTATTTAAATAGCTAACAATCACCCTGGGTCATCAATGAATTTCAAGTCACTCGATTGGGACGAATCATGGTTGTACGATTAGCGGCTGGTGGAAAAGTTCCCTTGCATACTGATGTGGGATCCTATTTTGAAAACTACTTCCGTTTGCACATTCCAATTCTCACGAATCCCGAGGTCTACTTTATTAGTCAAACCTCAGGTCTTCATGAAGTCATGGAAGCGGAAAAAATTTATCAACTGCGAAATCGCAAGCCCCATGGGGTGGTGAACGCTTCAAATCAGCAGCGTATTCATCTCATTGTGGATGCCTTTTCTGAAAAAACAGAGCTCAAATACGTCAATTTTAGTTCAATAACTTAATTTTAAAATAAAGTTTATTTAAACTCACAGCGCATTTGTACTTTGCCTGCTGGGTCAAATACGATACCACCGACTGTGCCACCGTGGTTCAGGTTCGTGATTCTAAAATCTCCAGCGAACTGTGTATTTGTGATTCTTCTTAAAACAACCGAGTAATTGCCAAACCTGGATGAGCCAAAATCATTTCCACGGCCATTATTTTCACACTCAACGATCAGGTCTTTAGTCATATCTGTGGTCCGTGCTCGTCCTGACATACCGAAAATGGCAGCTCTTCGGCATAACAGCAAGCGACTGCTTTGTGTTGTAATCACTAAGCTTGCTTCACCAAAAGCACTTGTGACTACGATGTCATTGATCTCGGCGCCTAAAACTTTTTGAGTGGCATCAACGCCCTGACATTTGATGCTTTGGCCCGTTAGATACTGGTTTTTTTCCAGCTGTTTAATTTTGTCGGCTGGATTTCCAATGTTGATTTCTGTGTTCAGCTGACTGGCAAGAACCAGGGTGGGTAGTAGCATGATGACAGCTAGAATTTTCATAAAGTACTCCTATTTTGGTTTATAAATTTTAAGGCTTAACTCGTGAGGGGCGATTAAATTTGTTGAGCTCGGCCCGGCCAAATCCGTAGTAAGTTTCCACAATACCTGCAGGGTCTAGATATTTAGGATCACCACCATCCTGCAAACGAATCAGTTTTTTATAGCGGGTAAAAATTTGAATTAAATCTTCCCTGGTGCCTACGAAAATTTCAGACTCTGGTATGTTTTTAATAAAAAATTGTTTATAGGTTGAATCGATGATGATCTCTGTGTTTGGGTTGGATCGATCGATCACAAAAAAGTGAAAGCCTCCATACTTTGGAAGTAAGGGGTCCTGTTGTGGGTAAATAGAGCTCACCCCCGCTCTCTCGGCAGGCATTCCCATGCTTTGTAAAGCTGTTGCCAGTTGCTGGGACAGGGAAAGGCACAGACCGCTTCGGCAACTCCAGCGGGTGCTTGTTTGGTCCAATGACTCTATGAGTGTTTTGTAGTGACGGATTTTGTCAGACGGCTGAACAACATCTCGGCATAGATCCATGCCAGGACTTATTTGAGCGAGGGTTAGGGATAAAATAAGAATGAGCAGCCGCATAGATCAATACGGCTGCAAAATAGTAACCGAGTGTTATCTGTTTTCTAGGACAAAAACAGTACCACGTACTGCAGAACCATTCTCTGACTTTAGCATCGTTTTGTTCGCTGATAGGTAATAAGAAGATTTACCGAAAATGACCTTTAAACCGTTAACAGCATAAGCTTTACGTTGTGG
The DNA here is from genome assembly GCA_001464795.1 of Bdellovibrionales bacterium Ga0074139. Lineage (GTDB taxonomy): Bacteria > Bdellovibrionota > Bdellovibrionia > Bdellovibrionales > Bdellovibrionaceae. Next base: position 26,109 of record LNEB01000009.1, on the reverse strand, counting down.
GGGATTGCCAAAAAAAGTGCTTGAATTATCTGAGGCCAATCCATTAGCAAAAGTAATGCAATGCTTTCTTTCACCCTTTGGCTGTCCAAAGTGACCCTCTGACATCACTGTTCGGCAGTAAGATAATCCGTCAAGTGAGTTTGCCATGGCACTAGCTGATGCGAAAATTAATGACATTAAAATAACACTTTTCATATAAACTCCTATTTGATTAGTTCAAAAGGAGTATACATGAATGAATTTGCTCATTTGTCGAAAAGTTTTTGGTCAAGTCAAATTTACATGATTGACTAAAACCCAGTCGGTACAGGGCGTGGATTTTGGTCACTGAAATGATAGGGTCCATGGAACGTCACTGAATCACCAACGCCTCTGTTGGGGGCTCCTGATGTGGCTGTAACGAATTCACCAAGTCCCATATTCTTTCGGTTGTTACGCCAAAAATTATGTTGGCCTGCAATCTCAGCATTTTGAATGGATCTTGCCACATTGCCAGAAGGGAAAAACACATTATCTTCAGCTCCCACAAGTCGGGGGCGAACTAAATTAGTGGCTGTGGGATTTCCTCCGCCCAAGGTGTTATGAGCATTCGTCAGAAAAGAGTTTTGCCCGTAAAACTGATTGTTTTGCAGAAACATTTTGTCCCCAACAAATCCATAGTGTTGATCATAAGAGGTTGCACTTAAAGGTCCTGCCATATCGTCGTCGCGCCAGGTGGTTTGCGTGGCGCCGCCCAAAGCAAAAAATCCATTCATGATTCCATTGGCTCCATTACCGTCCACATCCAGTCTCCAATTATTGAAGCGAAGTGAAAACATACGCCCATAGAGTCTGAGCATGGAATAGGTCGTAGGTCCATTTTCACGGTGAACAAACTGAGTGCCTCTTGCGTGAAAGCCATGGTAAGTGCCGAACATGACGTAACCACTACCAGCTGCCGTGCTGTGAAGTTCGGTATCTTGGAAAAAGAGTCCTCGTGAATATCTACAATTTGTTCTTACAATTTCAGAGCCCTCGGCCCATGCAAAATTCTGAATGCCGAAAGAAAACTGTCTCACCAATCCACCGATCACGGCCACATAATCAAAACCTCTTTGACCTTCCGTGAAGTGCTGGATATCGATGTTAATCAACCGAAGATGGCTACCTCTGGCTTCAAATCTTTGTGTAGCGTTGAACTTGCTGCGACCATCAGGACTGAAATTTGCAATTCGAGGATCAGCTCCAGTGCCTACTTTTTCAATAATCACATTGTGCAATCCACCAAGTTCTAAAGTTCCAAAAGATCGGTAATCAGCGCCTGCTTGCAAAGTATAGCGTCGACCACTTTGAAAAGTGGGCCATGAGCCTGCTGACACGGGAATATTTGTGGCAGCAGGTGGTGCTGTGACATTCACAGTGAAGCGAAGAACGGATTCATTGCCTAATACATCTCGAACTTTTAATCTAGCGTTATGGGTGCCAACAGTTGTGTAAACTCGTGAAAAAAGTGGAGGTCCTGTTTCTTCATTTTTTGAATAAGCCAAGGTTTCAGGGTATCGCCAAAATCCACTCAAATTTTCTCCAAAATGAAGACGGTATCCCACCATCAGAAACGAGTAGGCGTCAGCATCGGTATTTAAAGTTTGCGCTGCGAATGCGACGGGAGCCCGAGTTCCCGAGGCATCGATTTGCACTAAAAATGGAGCTGTCCCTGTGATTTGTGTTTGTCCATCGACCACGCTCACATTTTGTCTGACCCCACTCGCATCAATAAATTCCAGTTGAGCGGCAGGAACAACTGCAGTGCTATTTCCTGGTGGCGGAGGTGTTGCAACAACGGTACAACTTTGAAATCTAGTGGCTGCTACAACAGGAGCAAACAATCCACTGCCGGCTTGGCAAGTGGAAGTCACGCGTGCGGCATTACATTCTGCTTGTGATCCTGAAGCTCTGGTAAAATAAGTATAAACAGTATTTTGTGTGACAGGCTGACTAGAATCAGGATGCAAACATCTTTGCTCGCAAGTTGTATACAAAGGTGTGGTTCCACTCCAAAGACCCGTGGCTTGGCAAGTTCTTGTCACCTGAGCCCCACAAAGTGTAGGGGATGTGGCGGATTGTACAGTGTAGCCTGCCACTGTGGCTCCGGTCATATTTCCACTTGGCACCGATAATCCAGGGCCATTGGCATAGGCACAAACTTGACCTTGCACGAGGCAAGCAGAATGCAGTCCTGGTGCTGGGGTAAAGAGTCCTGAAACTTGATTACAAGTACTTTGCACTCGGGCAGCGTTACATAATTCTTGAGTGGCGGCTTGAGCTACCGAATAAGAAATAAAAGTGATACCGACAGCGGCTGCTTCATTGGTGACGGGGTGTCTGCAAAGTTGTTGGCATGTCGGAACTAATTGTTCCGAGCGGTCCCACTGACCATTAATACAGGTTTTTGTGATTAAACTTCCGCACAGCTGAGGCTGCAGAGCTGTGGACATTAAATATCCTGATTCCGTTGCACCTGATGTGCAGACAGCACTGTTTACGCTGTTCAGTGAATCAATGTTTTGGCTGCTATCAACTTTAAAGCCCTCTGTACAATTTTGAGAAAAAAGCAGTGTCCCAAGAAGAGACATATGAATGGCTAATTTTTTTACAAAATTCATCGCCATCGGATCCCCCAGATCAGACAAGGCAGCATATAAACAAATATGCAATGAGCTTGCCTGTTCAAAGTGTTTCAGGCTCTATCGGCTGATGAATTTATAGACATGAAGAAAAAGATGACAGATTTATAGATTTGCTTTCAAAGCCTGCAAAATTTCATCAAGCTTTGTTTTTGCATCTCCAAATAACATTCTGTTGTTATCTTTGTAAAAGAGTGGGTTATCCACACCCGCATAACCAGAGGCCATACTGCGCTTCATAACAATGGAGGTCTTGGCTTTCCAGACCTCAAGAACTGGCATTCCCGCAATGGGGCTACTCGGGTCATCAAGAGCTGCAGGATTTACGATATCATTAGCGCCGATGATGATCGCGACGTCCACATTTTTAAAGTCTTCATTAATTTCTTCCATTTCAAAAACCTGATCGTAAGGAACTTTGGCTTCTGCCAAAAGCACATTCATGTGCCCAGGCATTCGTCCCGCCACTGGATGAATAGCATATCTGACATTCACCCCTGCATTAGATAAAATCTGACTGATTTCAAAAACAGTATGCTGAGCTTGTGCCACAGCCATTCCGTAACCAGGAATGATCATTACAGACTTTGCATCTTTTAATAACTCAGCTGTTTCTAAAGATGAAATGGCCGTTGTTTCACCAGCTAAAACTTGACTTGGATTTGTTGAAGCTTTTTTTGTGTCGGTGCCAAAGCCACCAGCAATGACATGTAGAAATTTTCGATTCATGGCTTTACACATGATCGATGATAAAATGGCACCACTGGATCCCACTAAAGCTCCCACGATGATCAACAAATGATTGTTCAGCATAAAGCCCGTAGCAGACGCGGCCCAACCTGAGTAGCTGTTCAACATGGAAACCACCACTGGCATATCAGCACCACCGATGGCCATGACCATGTGAATACCTAAGAATAAAGAAAGAACAATCATGGCAAATAAATAAAGCAGTGCTTGATCATGATCCACATTTAAAAATTGATAGCCCAAGATTGCGATTCCCACTAGCACACTTAAGTTCAGCCAATGTCTGGCCGGCAATAACAACGGAGAGCCTGAGATCGATCCTAAAAGTTTTCCAAAGGCAATCAAACTTCCTGAAAAAGTCACGGCTCCCACCATGATACCAATGTAGACTTCCACGTCATGAATGGTTTTTTCTGCTCCTACTAAAACTTTTGTGAGATCTAAGAAACTAGAAAGACCCACCAGCACAGCTGCCAGTCCCACCAAAGAGTGCATCAGTGCCACGAGTTCTGGCAGTTGAGTGGTCTTCACTTTTTTTGCAGCGAAAAGTCCTATAACTGCACCGACCAAAAGGGCTGCCAAAATCATAATCCAATTGGTCACTCCTGCTGCCCACAGAGTCGCCGCTAAGGCCATCGCCATTCCGATCATGCCATAAAAATTACCACGTCTGGCCGTATCGGGGTGATTCAGTCCTAAAAGACTTAAAACAAACAAAACGGCAGAACCCAAGTAAATCATAGAAGTTAAATTTTGTGTCATATTTAAGATCCCTTCTTAAACATATCAAGCATGCGTTTCGTAACAGCGAATCCACCAAACAAATTAATCGACGTCAGAAGCACAGCAAAGCCAGATAGAATTTGAATCCAGAAATCTTCAGATGAAGTTTGCAAAAGAGCACCCACTATAATGATGCTACTGATGGCATTGGTGACACTCATCAGTGGGGTGTGCAAAGAAGCAGTCACGTTCCACACCACCATATAACCAATCAGGCAAGCCAAAATAAAAACAGTGATTTGAGTCACAAAAATTGCAGGTGCATAAAGCCCCACAAGAAGCAGCAAAAGAGCTGCTATAATAAACACAAATGGGTTTGCTTTCTCTTCTGTTTTTTTATGGGCCTCTTTTGTGCTGGCTTCAGGCTTTGCCTCTGAAGCCTTTGCACTGATAGCAACTGCGGGGGCGGGCCAAGTGATCTCACCTGAAAAAGTCACTGTGGCGCCTCGGATCACTTCATCATTCATATTATGATGGATGACACCATTTTTTTGAGCGCACATTTCTTCTAAGAACCTAAATAAATTCGTTCCGTAAAGTTGACTGGATTGCTTAGCTAAGCGGCTTGGAAGATCGGTATAACCAATCAGTGTGACCCCATGCTTTTTAATCACTTCGCCTGGCACCGTCAGTTCGCAGTTTCCACCTTGCTCACTAGCTAAATCCACAATCACAGAGCCAGGTTTCATGGATTGTACCATCTCAGTGGTAATCAATTTGGGTGCTGGCCTGCCAGGAATCAAAGCTGTGGTGATGACGATGTCAGCCTCAGAAATTTGCTTAGCGAAAACCACTCGTTGAGCCTTTTGATACTCTTCACTCATGATAACAGCGTAACCTGTTTGACTGGATCCGGATTCTTGAACTTTCACATTCACAAAACTTCCACCCATGGATTTCACTTGGTCAGCCACTTCAGGTCTGGTGTCATTGGCTTTCACAATGGCACCCAGTGAGGTCGCTGTTCCGATAGCAGAAAGTCCTGCCACTCCGGCTCCGATGACAAACACTTGTGCGGGTGGCACTTTTCCAGCGGCCGTGATTTGCCCGGTAAAAAATCGTCCAAAATGGTGAGCCGCTTCGATCACAGCTCGGTAACCTGCAATGTTAGCCATTGAACTTAAAGCATCTAACTTTTGCGCCCGAGAAATTCTTGGTACTGAGTCCATGGCAATGGTGTTGATTTTTTTATTGCACAAAAGCTTTAGAAGCGCGGGGTTTTGTGCAGGCCAAATAAAACTAATCAATGTGGATCCAGGCTTTAATTTTTCAATTTCAGCAGGCGAGGGGGCACGGACTTTAAGGAAAATATCAGAGCCCGAAATATTAGAAACAATTTGTGCTCCACTTTTTAAGTAAGCTTCATCGTTGATATTGGCTTCAATTCCTGCACCAGGTTCCACGTGAACTTCAAAACCTAATTTAATCAATTTTTCGATGGTTTCAGGTGTTGCAGCGACTCTTTTTTCACCTAAAAAGGTTTCCTTAGGAATTCCCACGATCATACAGCCTGCCTTTTTTAAATAGACTTAAAAATGAAGCTACTCGTGGAAGGGCTGTGGGGTCAACTATGTCAGAGCTTTATTTAATGATTGCCAAGCATGTTTGGGGATTTGATAATTGTTTGGCTACTTTTGTGAAAAAGCCTTTGTCAACATTGTGGGATCTGCGATTTTTATTAAGCTTTCCAGATAGGCCATTATCTTTCAAAAGACTTTCTAACTTCAAAGCTTCTTCAAAAGGCAAAGTTTCATCACTGGTGTCATGGGTCATGAAAAAGGGAAGGCCTTGTAAGTGGGGGCTTTTTCTTTTCCAATCTTTGGAATCAAAATACATTCCGCTGTCCACAACTAGAGCTAAGGGTCTGGATTTAGAATGAAGAACATAATCTACAGCTGTGATGGCACCCATACTAAATCCAGCCCAGATGATTTTTGCTGGATCAGCTTTTGTGGCCTTTACGATTTTATCAAGATACTTTCTTGTGTTTTTTAAGTCCTGCTGCCACACCTGGTGGTTTTCTGACATGATGGAAAACCAACCACCTCTGGGTGAGTCAGGAAAAATCCAGTTGTAGGATTTTAATAGTTTATTTTTATTAATTTCATCCTGCATATCTTCATAGGCTGTCAGTCCGATGCCACCATAGCCGTGCAAGTAAATAACGGTAGGTGAGTCAGGTAAACCCTTATGGACGATGGCATTAGCGGGTCCTACAACTTCATAGGTTGGGAATTCTTCGCTTGCGAAGCTCAGTTGAGTGATTACAAAAAATAAAAGCTTAATTACCAAGAGCATGCTTGAACGAGTTTTAAGACATCGCTAACTGGCAGCTCTTCAGCAAGAGTTTTGTAGGAAGCCTGGGCCACGACTAGCGACTTACTTTTGTTTGTTAGATCAGTGGTTTGGTTAAATATCGTTAAACTATTGTTAAGAATAAATAGTGACATAAATGCTGTGCTGTTATTTTTATGGGTTTCTTGCATGTTTGCGATCTTTTCAAAGCATTGGACTTTGAATGTAGGGCTTTCAGCTTGGCTGGAAAGTGAGCTTAAAACGATTAGTGAAGTGATAAAAAATTTTTTCATACAGAAGTCCTTTCAAAGATATCCATGAAAAAACCTTGCAATTTTTGAAGCCTGATCAAAATGATTCTGTTATCTTTAGTCGTACAAGCTTTAGACAGTTGCCCTGAATGGTAAGCAGCACTTTTTTAATTGTGCAACTTTTAGGCATGTTGAAAGACTTTTCCATGCCACCCATTCTACTTTTAATTATTTAACATTAGTTCTATTAGTTAATGCCTTAAATAAGGTGTCAAAAATGATTAAACAACTTCTACTTCTGTGTCTTACCCTTCTCGCTTCTCAGTCTTCCTACGCTTTTTTGGATTTCGGCAAGCTCGGTCGAGCTTATGCTAATATCTATTCATTGGGCGAATACGGCCGTGAAAAGGACCGCGAATTCAATAGAAAACAATTAGAGCTTGCTCAGCTTCGTCGTCAAGAAGCGATTCAGCGTAGGCAAAGCGAGGTTGCAAAATTGAATGAAGTCATAGGCATCGCTAGTGAGGCAAGTGTTGGCTTTACAAAGATCAGAAACTCAAATTTGGCACTTTACGCAACTTTAGAAGACATCAATAAAGCTTTTGAGATGCAGCTCTCTGGTGCTGTTCGTATCCAAAACCAATCCGAGAATTCAAGGGCAACTTTAAAAGAGCAGCAGTCCGACTTCAAGCTACTTTCTGCGCTGCTTGATCACATAACAATTCCGACTCGTCAGAAGCTAGTTTTAGATCTTATGATGAATGTAGCAAATGACCGCGGTCTTCAACTTGAAGAGTATATAGCTAGCACTTTTGAATTATCACAAATAAACCGTGAAAATCTGAATGAGCTTTATAAAAAAATCACCGTGATTCTCCCTCAGCTCCAAAAAATCATTCAAGAAAATCAGGATGAAATCAATAAATTTGAAATTAAGATTGCCACTGATACAAAATCTTTAAACGCCCTTGTTGCAGCAATGAATAAAGAAGCAGCTGATGCGAAATCCGAGCAGGAAAAGCTGATAGCCGAAGAAAAAGCAGCCGAAGAAAAATATAACTCTGAAAAACACTTAAGGATGAAAGCTGAAAAATTTGAGCGTAATAACTCAAGGTTTGCTAACTAGTATGTCAACTTTTTTACTTGCTCTAGTGATGTTTTGCTTTCCTGTGAGTCTTTCACTGGCCCAGCAATCCAATGACGCTAGTGAAATCATGCTAAAAGAGGCTCTTAAAGGTGTCGCCAATGAAACTCTGAGGCCCTATGTAAAAAGTAAGGTGAATCAGGTCATTTTCATCAAATTTGGTGGGACTGAAGCTGTTCCGAATGGAGCCGGTTCCACGGCATTGGCTGTGGTTGATTTTGCAATGGCGGCTGATGATGCCATTAAGTCTGAAACAGATAAAGGTAAGCTCTACGCTGGAGCAAGAGCTGCTAACAGCTACATCACCCTGGTGAATCCACCAGTCGGAGCCATTGTAAGTGCTGTGATATTTGTAACAAGCCTAGCGGATGGAATCTTGGATGCGAAGGCGGCTGAGGAAACGATGAAAATTCAGAAAATCATCGCAGACCATTACCGAGGAATACAAAATATTCACATCTCCTTTGCAAAGTCAGATATAGCAAGAATGGAAACAACACTTACTATGTTGATTGAGGCCAAGGAGGCTTACAAAACTATTAATGAAGAAATATCTCAGCATTGCTCCCGTGAAGATAAAATTGACACAGGAGTCATTTTGAAATTTTGTGTGGCCCGAGTGGTTCATGTTGCAGCTGCGCTGAACACAATAGCCAGACTTAGTGAATATCTACTAGAATTTCAAACCCTCGCATTCGACCGTGAAAAATTTTTTGCAGATAACAAAATTGATCTCATTCAATACAGAGACGAAATCAAAAGCATAAAGCTAAAGGCTTCGGTGGCTGAAGATAAAATTCAAGTTTTTCTAGCGGGCTATTCACGAATGCTTTATGAAAAAGCGATCGAAACAGCTAATTATGAAGGACTGCCTGATATACAGGAGAGCTTTATCAACGCCTGCTACACAAAATCTCTTAATTTGGTCAGAAAAAAAGTGATGATGGGTGAACATGATTTTCCTGTCAGTCTAGAAATCGCTGATGTTTTAGGAAAAATGGATGAGGCTTCATTCAGGCAAGAATTAAGATTCTTTTTTTCTGAACCCTGCTTGGATCAGTCGAATCAAAACAGTCCTCTTTATCCGAGTCTCATCAAAAATATTCAAATTCTTAAAGGATTGAGTAAATGAATTATCTAACATTTCTTCTGGTCTTCTTTTCTGCCTTATCTTTGCATGCCCAAAGCAGAGAATTTAAGTATATGGGTGGTGTCTCAGCCATTGATGAAGCTAGGTTTTCTGATCTCAAGTTGCCTGCTGAAAATGTGGTCTTTCTTGGTTCCGACAGAAACCTTTACGTAGGTACGTTACAAAAAATTGTCATCAACACAAATGGAGAGAAGGACTACTTTTTCGAAGGTTCTGTGTTTCTCAGTAAAGCTCAGATTTCCAATGTGACTGCGAATTCTACCGGTGAGACAAAAGCTGCACAGACACCAACGAGTCAACAAGGGACACGTTCAGGAAGCCCAGGAGGTTCTTCGTTGGATGGAGCCCTCCGAGGTGCAGGCGTGGGAGCAGCCAAGGGTGCTGCCATTTACATTGTCGGAGAAATTACGAAGCCAGATCCTCAGGCCAAGCAGGAATATGAGGATGCCCTAGGAAAACTTGCTGAGTCACAGGCTGAGTTAAATTCCATCAATCAGGACGTTCTGAAGTTAGGTTCCCAGGCTTTCCAATCAGTTTCAGATATTTTAGCTGAAGCGAGGGATGAAATTGCTGCCGAGCCTGACTTTAATGTTGAAAAATACACAGAAAAATTTTCTGCCATAAAGAATCCTGAATTAGCAAAACGAGGAAAGGACCTTTTAGAAACTTTTGATAGATACGTACCTAGGACTAAAATTCAAGCCGATCTAAAAAATATGGGTACCGCGGTCACCAAGGTAAGTCTGGATTATGCTATTGCTAATGATGAACTCACAGCAGCAGAATTGCAGGACTTGGCTGGAGACATTGCAGGATTTATTACTGGTCTGAATCCAGCGACTTCTTTGATTCAGGATTTTTATGCACTCTACTACAATAAAAATATGTTCACTGGAAAACGACTCAAACCCGTGGACCGTGCGATGGCAACCGTTTCGATTTTTTTCACAATCGCAACGGGTGGCCTGTATGTTCCTATTGAAACGGGAGTCTTAATTTCAATTAGCATCGCAAAACGTTTGAAATTAGCAGATTCACTAATGACGATTGATAAAGTGGCTGAGTTACTGAAGGATTACAAAATTTTAACGGAAAATGTTGATTTGAATAAAGATTGGTTCAAATGGTTTTCTGTGGCGGTGCCTAAGGCCTTCCCAGAACCTCCAATTTCCCTAGAGGACAGTAACAAATAGGGTAGCTAAACTTCATTGATTCGTTTGATTCAACATGGCCATTAAAGAAGGACATTGGTAGTCTTCGTAACCAATTTCACCCATGGCCTGTTTTAACAGAAATCTGAATTTGATGGTTAAGCGTGAGGTTATGTTGATTAAGTTTAAAAGCTTTTTCTTTGCCAACTAATTCAAAAATAAGAAGATTCACTCGCGATACAGCCTTTTTAACAGTGTCATAGGTGTATTCATTCAGTTCATGCTTTTCTATAACATTTTTAATAAATTCTTCTGTATCAATGGACTTAATTTCAGTAAATGTTTTTAAAATGATCATGTTCAGTGAAAAAGGTTTTACGAAGTGAACTTTTTCACCAAAAGAAAAGCGACCGGTTGACAGGCAAAGTTGAATGGATAATGGATTTTTAGCCACTGGAGATCTCCACTGCATCAAAAGTAGCTTCTTATTTTTTACTGAAATGTCAGTCGTTGGATTAGTATTTTGATAGTTGGCTAGCCTGCTGAGCCGAAAAGTGGATAAGAGTGAAACAGTTTGTGAAAGCCGATTAAGCTCTACTGGATTTAATTTATACTCAGAATCCATAAGAATTTTTTCCAAACAAGCTTCATAGGGATCTAGTTCAGTGAGGTTTAATTTTATTAAAAGATCTTTTAAGTCACTTAAATTTGAATCCTTTTTTTGCAAGACAAATTCTAAAAAATCAAAATAAAGAAGTCGTTGATCAGCTGGTTGAATTTTAGCATTGGATAAAAGATTTTTTAAATGAACAAAGGCTTTTTCAATTCCAAATAAGTGAAGCTCTGCAAGCAATCTAGCATGCTCGGCTTCGAAGTATTCATTATCATTCAAGGGGTAAACTTCAGTGCAAAAAGTATAAAGTTTTTCCAGGTTCTTATGAATTCCGTAGACGGCCTGAAATCTGAGTAGTTGCGAGTTGGTCCATAGGTTTGACTGGCTATCAACGGCTTTGCTGTAGGATTTAAAAGCTTGATCAAGCAGGGCGTGCTCTTCTTGCATTTTACCTAGGAAAACAAGGGCCTTTGCCAAAACTTGCGAAGACAAAAGGCCTTCGATGGTTTGAAGTTCATTTTCATATTTATTCAGGTAGTAAGAGCTTTCTAAATTTTGGCCCAGTACATAATGGCAAGCGATCAGATCACCGAGCAGCAAAATATAACTTCCATGATCATTGTAAGCATTGGTTAAAACCTCAAGGGCCTTTAAATGTTTTCCTTGAGACATCAATAAAACGCCAATCTTATGCTTTTCTTGTCTGGCGGCTGAGCTCATGGCTTAAGCCCTTTTTGAGGCAGAGGTGTTTCTATTTTTAAAAAGTTATCCAGTCTGTAAGGTCTTTTAAAATTATCTTTCTCTAATATAGTTTTATTATCGATGTCTGTTGATAGTGATTTCAGTACTGATTCATTTGATGATCCTGTACCCCCAGTAACCCTTGGTCTGGGTCCTGAAGTAAACAAATTGTTACGAACTCCGTCTAACAAAGGTGTAGCAAGGTAGAGACATAGATCAGGCTGATTTTTCAAAGGAAGTTGGAAGTTAAAAACTAAATCGAGGAGTTGGCTTTCTTCCTCTTCCGATTTAAGTTTGTACTTATCATCAAAGGATTTGGAATAGGACTCCCATAAAGACAGATCATTTTCTGAAATCGTTTTTTCAGGAAATTTTTTAAAGAAAGTCAGTAATTCTAAAAATTCTTTTTTGCAAGCGGCAGGATCCAAGGCTGTGATCGGTTTTTGACCAATAAGTAAACGCTCGATGTTGTTGGCTCTCATGACAGCTGTTACTTGCACATACTTCTGCACAGCCAGAGAGTTCAATGCATAGGATAGCTTTCCAATGTAGGGAATGGCTTCATTGGCATTTTTAATATTAAGGCCTGTGTAGTCAAAAAATTCATAAGTAGGACCCACGCCTTCCAGGTAAGAAAAGGCCATAAAGTTTAAATTATTTTTTGAATCAAAAGAAATGGCAAGTTCGTGAGCCAGCATCATTTTCAATTCATCAGGGGATGTTTTGCTGTCTAAGAACAAGTACGTCGCGTTGGCTGAATCGGTCCAACTTTGTACAGCGGACACTTGGTTTTCATCCCAGGAAACGAAATAACTTTTTGGCTGTAATTTTCCATGAAAGGGGAAACTAGGAAAGCCGTTGGGAATTTCATATTTAGGCCTTGGAAATTGATTGAAGAGCTGAAATCCACACTGGCTTGATATCTTTTCAGCAGCCGTTGATGTGACACCTAAATAAGTTTTCCAAAAGTCAGCTTTGTTGGAAATGGCACAAAGTCGGTTGTTAAGCGGGGAGCGAAAAATTTCAATGTAGGCCTGATCAATCAATTTTTGAATTTGTGAATCCTGACCTACAGAAAAAAAAGTGACAGCTTGTGCTTGAGCTACAAGCACTAATGAAACAAAAATCAAAGCCATCCATTTTTTTATCCACATAATAGAAAATTTAATGCAATGTTGGGACCGCATCTTTTGTCTCAAATTGAATCAGTGCTATTGGTATTTAAACTGCACTCATTGTTTGTATGAAAAAATATTTACTACTTATTAGCCTATTTATCAGTTTTTTAAGCTTTTCACCTGTTCATGCTCAGAACAGTTGCAGGACGGTAATTGGCAAAGGCTCTAAACAGTTTCAAACTGAGTCATTCAACCGAAACCTTGTTCATGCAAGTCACTGGTTAGCAAATAATATCAAAAATATTGACCCTGAAAAGACTCATCTGGCCAGACTTGTACCCATGGTTTTAAAAATCACAACTGAAGTGAAACGTAAATTACCATTTAAAGCTGATGAGCTTTACCATGCTGACAGGTCAGTGCTGGTTGAGCAAGTGATTCAAGAAACTCTTGATAGAATTAAAAATAAAAATCTCACCTATGAATATATCTTTGCCCTACCGTTTAGGATGGGAGCTTTGCTAGACATGGAAAACACGATTCAATACAATATGTCCCGGGTCTCTGAAAATCGAGTGAAGGTGCCATCCGCTTACATCGACGCCAACTATGCTTCCCATGAAAGCTTCAAAGAACTGATCAAATCAGCTTATGACGGATACGTTGAATTCCACAAAGAACGTGGAATTCTAGAAAAAGATTTGTCTGATGATGCAGCCAATAATTATTCAGTTTGGGTTTTGGTTTATAAAGTGATGAAAAATTTTGAAAAAGCACCCATGCTTCCAGCCTTAGGTGATCTAAGCATTGAATCTATGAATGCCATGTCTCGAAATGGAGTTTGGCCCATTGGGCTTGCAACAACCCCCCAATATGTAGACGGTGTGGACTACTCAGAATTTCACATGCCGATTCATGACTTACTTCATGCTGTGGTTTATTTTTTCGACTACAGGCCTAACCCTTTTCAGAATCTTCGAATTAGTAGTCAGTTGACCAGGCAGCACATCGATCCGATTAAAAATGCTATTTATGATCAGATCATAAATTCTCAATATTCAGGAAAACAGTTAGAACTACTGCACTTGCTTCATCACATCTATTTCCATGAGGTGCCCAGAACTGCATTCACAACACTCGAAGCCTTCTCGCCAACGGATGCCATCAGCAATGCGGATAAGGTCAGAGAAGTGTTAAATAAATATAAAGCAAAGCTATTAATTGACCCCAAGTTCGTAAACCCCAATGATTTTTTTGATCATAACGTTTTAGACTTAGCAGAGCGAATTCCAGATCCCACTGAGCGAAAAACTACGATGAATGAGATTTTCAAAATCTATTTTGGATTTTTGGAATCTACTCTTCGCGAATAAATTCTTTTAATTGTATCTTGTGGAATGTGACCTCTCGACCTGGCCTAAAATTTTGTTCCATTAACCATTCTGGCTTTATGTCGCTGTCTCCTGAAGAGTTCACCATGGCCAGCCATAAACGTTGGTATTTTGTAATCAATTTCGAGAACTCATTTTTGTCCTTTGGATAGGATGTTATGATTTGCTTGTTTAAGCCCAATTTTCGAAGGTAATAGTCTGGCGATGTGTAGGCGTAGTAGGCTGGTGTCACAAGAAGAAGTGTTCCTGGTTCTTCGTTTGTTAAAGATTGAATGGCAAGCTGCCACTCTTCTTTACGTGTGTTTGTGATTTGATAGTAAGTGGTTGAAGCTGCTGACAGGCTAAGGCCTCCACATAACAGCACAAACAAAATACGCTGACGATCAAGTAGGGTGGCCAAAGGAACAAGCAGCCAGATATGTGCGACAGCAACCGCTGCCATTGCGTATCGAGGCACGAAAATAGGTTGCCAAAAATGACCAATGATTAATGGTAGTGCTAAACTAAAAAGTGTGAACAAGGCTAAGGCCCAGGCTGGATAAGTCACAAACTTTAAAAATATTCCATTTCTTAACCAGTATAAAAAAGATAAAGCAAAAATCGAAAGGACAACAAAGCCTGGAGTCCATTGTGTTAACTGAAAATAAGCATCAATAAACATAGGTAGCACCGGATCCAAACCATCTATCCAGGAAAAACGATCAATATAATCTGAAGAATTAAGAACAACAGCCATGTACCACCAAAAAGTGAGCAGTCCGATTGTTGTAAAGGATCTGATGGCTTGCTCTAACAACTGATTGGCTTCGGTTGAGGCAAAACCTGTTTTTTTGGAATAAAGATATTGTCCTAGGATGTAAACAATTTGTGCGGGAATAAGAAAGAATGCATAGGCGTGAAGCCATAAGGCAGCACTTGTAGCAATGATATGAAGCCATCTCATGCTTCGGCTCCAGGGTTTTCCTAAAACAGGCATGGAACCCATCGCAAGCAAAGAGAAAAAACAAAAACTCGAATACACTCTGGCCTCGCGGGAGTATTCGATCACAATGGGACTGGCCATTGTCCAAAGTGCTGCGACTGTGCCGACGCGAGGTGAAACGAAGCGCCATCCTAGCCAACCCACTGCTGCGATGCAGAGTCCAGAAAATATCAGCGAGGGAAAGCGCAAAGCCCACTCACTATCTCCGAACAGGGTGCTCCAAAAGCGCAGAAAAATCGGGTAGAGTGGTGGATTAGGTTCAACTGAAAAGCTTAAGCGCAATGTTTCAATGATGCTCAGGCGAGCAGACCAAGACGAAAAGCCCTCGTCATACCATAAACTGAGATCGCCAAGTCCAATACTTCTCATGAACGTGGCAATAACAGTGGCACAGATGATGATCCAAAATTCAGGTTTTTTGAACAAATTATGAATTTGATCCTTGTCGTCTTTAATATATACCTCTAAGCTATACCTTATGAGAAATTCAAAAGAATACAAGTATAAAACTTAATAATTATGATTTCATTTGTTTAATGGAACACTTGCAAAAATAAAAAGCACATTTCCATTGCTCACGCCAGTTAAGCTCGGAATGAAAACAGTTTTTAAATTGAGTTTACCAATGGAAATTCCTGCAGATGGCAGTGCAAAGGGAATTGGGATATAGCTGAAGTCTGATCTCGAGATTAAACCTGCAGTATATCCACCCCACAGTTTAATATTTTTTGAAATTCGAAGGCCTGTTTGCCACTCATAGCTTATGGACAACTGAGGATCAAAGTGGGAATCACGAACAACCATTGCGGCTACAGCTTCACGATTTCCATTTTCATTTATTTTCACACTTTCAAAACCGATTCCCCAAGCTTTTTCATTTAAAGTTTTAATTTTTTCAGCACTGTATGTACCACGATCATGGTAGGCAATGCCCGACCAAATCACATGGGTCTGACCATCACGAGCTAAAAGCTTCATTTTATTCATCACGGTGCTCGTTGTTAAAGTCAAGCGATCAAGAATGCCTAAGTTTGTACTCTCGACAGTTTTGGTATCTGTTGTATCTATGATTTCTTCTTTTGGCTGAAGTTGGCTTTGGGTAAGTTGAACAACATTGTTAAACGATCCAGGCATTGTGTATTTCAATGTGAGTTCTGCTTTTTCATTCACTGAAACAGATTTGCCGTCCCATAGAATTTTAAGGTCAGAGTTAGCAAATTGGTAATATACGGGGGCGAACTGAATACTAGACTCGAACTGACTGAGTCCACACTCAACAGCTATTGAGTTTAAGATTTGATTGAGGTCGCTGTCTTGAGTTTTATTGATCCCAAGCTCAGTGAGCTGCTGTAAAACCTGTCCACACACATCAGGGCTCAACCGAGATGAAAAATTAATGGATTTATAACTATTTGTTAGCTCTAAAGCTTTGCGGTCTAAAGAAAGGTTCAAAGGGCTTAAAGATTGAGCCTGTGACTGTCCGACCAATGTCAAGATTGTCAGTGCTATCATCCCACTTAGTTTTTTCATAAAGCCTCCGCCATCAATTGATGCAAATTGATCTCCGGCTCTACCTATTATTTATTAAGCAATGAGTGTTTAATGATGAGACACTTGCCTTAAAATGGTCGTTACTTACCAACTAGTTCCCTCAAACTTAAATCTAAATTAACAGAAACAGTGTCACCCACCCCAAAAGAAAAGGGGCCAATTTTTACAGGTTTAACAATGATTTGGTAATCTTGAAGTGAAAGCTGAAAGCGAGATTGAACTCGTAGTACCGTTTGGCCACGTACAACTGATTTTGTAACCTGAATGGGAAGGGCGTTCAGTTGTCTTGTCACTCCGTGAATTTGCAAAACAGCTCGAACAATAGCTTTTGTGGGCACCCCCACCTGAAGGGGAACTGCAGGCACTTGTGTAAAGCTTTGAAATTGAAAAGCAATATTTGGATAAACAACCGAGTTCACTCCTGAGTTAGGAAGTCGATCTTGTGAGTTGCAAACATGTTTTTCTGGAAACTGAGAGGTTTTGTAATCTAAACCCAAAGCCTCAAGCATATGACAATCTCTGGTTTTGTTAGAAGTGGTAAGTGAATTGATGGGAACCATAAACTGAGCGGATCTCAATTGATCATTATTATCGGTTTCCACAAGTCCATCGATCTTGCTAGAAAATCCGTCATGGGTTCCAGCCGTGTAGGGGATTGAAAAGGTGACTCCAGTGGAGGAGCTTGAGTTCAGTATAGGGCGGTACACTTTGGCTTGCAGTTGCAGGGAAAAAACTGTGATTAATAGGACTTGAAGTTGTAACATGGATGAATCCTCCGGTATAAGGGGGTATTAGCAGGTTTTTATAAACAGCACCTCAAATCATTTTTTAATTGTTAATTTTTTATGATCTTAAGTGGGGGCTGAGCGAGATCTGTTAGTCGACACACAAGGCCAGCGCCCACCTCAAAGGTTGTCAATCAAAGCAGCAAAGTTTTATAGTCTACACATTATGAAAATATTAAACTTAAATTTATTCTTAAGTCTTTTTTTGATGACGGCCTGCCAAACTAAATTAGCGAAGGTTGAAGTGACACAAGATTATATTCCTCGAAAAGTTCTATTTGGAAATCCGAAGATGACCATGGTCAGAATCAGTCCTGATGGTCAACAAATTGCTTATTTAGCAGAAAATAAAAATGTACTTAATATTTGGGTGCAAAAATTAGGAGACCCTAAATCTGCTAGACCAGTCACTCAAGATCAATCCAGAGGAATTTTTAATTATCAATGGACCTATAAACCAGACACCTTGGTTTATGTTCAAGACCGACTTGGCGATGAAAACTATGGAATTTACACTTTAAATGTAAAATCAAACAAAGTGACTGAGATCACAAAACCAGGTCGATTCACATCTAGCGTGGCAGATACCAGTCACTTGCGTCCCAATGAAATTTTAATTACGACTAATGATAAGGATCCACGATTTTTTAATTACAAAATCCTTAATCTAGACACAAAAGAGCAAGCTCTTCTTTTCTCTAACGAGGAAGAATTTGGACAAGTTTATTTCGATAAAAAATATCGTCCTGTGGCTGCTGTGAAATCTAACAAGGATGCCTCTCAAGATCTCTATCTTTGGAACCTTCAGCAAAGAAAGTTTATAAAAAAATCCACGGTCAGTTTTGAAGACAGTCTTTCCACATCTATTTTTTATGTTTCAGTTGATGGTAAAAAACTTTATATATTAGATTCTAAAGACTCGAACACTTCAGCCTTAATTGACTGGGATTTGGTAACAGATCAAAAAATAATATTAGCACAAAGTCCTAAATCTGATGTCACCAACGCTTTTATTCATCCTGTGACTGAAAAAGTTTTGTCTGTCAGTTTTCATTATCTTAAAAATGAATTGGTTTTTTTAGATGAAGTAACAAAAAGTCATTTTGATAAAATTTCTTCTCAAATTCAGCAAAATTTTAATCTGGTTTCAACCAGCCAAGATGCAACCAAATGGGTGATCGCGACCAACGAACCCGCAATGCCCGCCGCCTATTATTTTTATGATACCGTGACTCAAGCCATTAGTGAACCCATCGTCAGTCGTCCTGATCTTGTTCAGTATCAAAATCGCTTGCAGCCGATGGAAGCCATCGAGATTCCCTCCCGTGATGGCTATCAGTTAGTGTCTTATTTGACTCGGCCTAAAGATCCCGTCGGTAAGTCTTTAGTGCTACTTGTTCATGGTGGCCCCTGGGCCCGTGATACTTTTGGTTACAACTCTTATCATCAGTGGTTAGCAGACCGTGGGTACCATGTTTTAAGTGTTAATTTTCGCGGCTCAACAGGACTTGGGAAAAAGTTTACGAATGCAGGTGATCTCGAGTGGGGTCGTAAAATGCATGATGATTTACTAGATGCTGTGAAGTGGGCCATTGATAATAACATTACAGATCCCAATCAAGTTGTGATTATGGGTGGCTCTTACGGTGGATATGCAGCTCTCGCTGGGCTTACTTTTTCACCAACTACGTTTGCTGCAGCTATTGATATTGTAGGACCTTCAAATTTAGAAACTTTGGTCGCCACTATTCCACCTTATTGGGAAAGTTTTAAAACGACCATTTATCGTCGGGTGGGGGATCCCACGACTGAAGCGGGTCTTAAAATCTTAAAAGAAAGATCCCCCTTAAACTTTGTAGATCAAATCCAAAGGCCACTTTTAATTTTACAAGGTGCCAATGACCCTAGGGTTAAAAAAGCAGAAAGTGATCAGATTTTTAATGCCATGATGAAAAAACAAATTCCAGTTGAGTATGTTTTGTTTCCAGACGAGGGCCACGGATTTTATAAATCTCAGAACAACCGTGCAGCTAACGCAATTCAGGAAAGTTTTTTACAAAAAATATTAAAAGGTAGACTAGAACCCATTGAAGCTGATGTTAAAAATTCATCAGCTAAAATGATTACGACGTTGCAGTAGGCATTTTAAATAATGAATAAGATTAAGTCAAAAGTTCCCAATGTAGATACTATTGCAGCTCAGTTACGAGGTCTTGTGCTGAAGGGTCAGTATAAAAAGGGCTCGGAACTGGCCAAAAAAATTTTAAAGTCTTACCCTGATGATTTCTATTTTTCTTATCAATATGCAAAACTATTGGGTGATTGGGCTGATGATTTGCCCACCAGGCAGCAAAAAGTATTAAAAGTGAAATCTGCCAAAATTCTAAAACCATTGACTCGTAAATTATCAGGTCAACCATCTAGTCTGCGGTGCGGGGTGTGCCTGAACTATTATTATCAAACCCACTCATTCCATAGTATGTACAAGTATGGAAAAAGGTTCGTAAAGACTGATAAAAAATTAGGTCATTATGCTCAAGCTCTTGGGGCTGGTCTATTCGCTGAAGAAAAGCTAACCAAAGGTTATCAATCTCAAGCCAAGCAGTGGGCTAGCAGGTCTGTGAATCTTTGGAACAAATACGGACTCAGAACAGAGACTTACTATTTTCCATTTTATAATTTGGCCATGTCCTGGACTATTCTAGGTCAACCCGAAAAAGCTCTCGTCCATCTAAAAAGAGCAGCCAAACTTAGCAACCGTTCGGTGAAGTGCGAAGAATTTGCAAAATTATATCAACTTATTCAACAAGAGCTAAAAAAATGAATTTACATATTATTACTGGTGCATCAAAAGGATTGGGTGCCGCATTGGCACAGTATTTAGCCAATCAAAATGATGAAGTTGTGAACATATCACGATCAAAAGGTGTAATGCATAATAGAATTAAGCATTTTTCCTTTGATTTGAATTCGTTTGACTCTCATGAAGCTTTGTTGAAAAAAATTTTTACTGAATATTCCATTGATCAGTTTAATAGGATCACACTGATCAACAATGCAAGCATCATTGATCCAATTACGTCGATTAAAAATTTAGATCAAACTGCCATCTCAAAAAATTTTACAGTCAACTTAATGGCACCCGTTGCTTTAACAGCTACTTTTTTGAAGTTCACAGAAAATTTTAAAGGAACTCGTTTGATCACAAATATTTCCTCTGGTGTTGCGTCTCGTCCCATCGCAAGTTGGGCCTGCTATTCAGCGGCTAAAGCAGGGCTTTATTCCTTTACCCAGTCTTTAGCAAAAGAATTTGCCAACAATCCTAGAATTAAAATTATGAATTTTAGTCCTGGGATTATTGACACTGGGATGCAGGCCCGCATACGAGAAATCACAGAAATGGATTTTCCTGAAGTTGGAATTTTTAAAAGTTACAAGATTGATAATAAACTCAAATCAGCCGAGGATGTCGGGACTGCTTTGGGTGCATTTATCATTCAAAATAATTTTGATAACTTTATTGATTTAAACATCAATGATTTAAAATAGAAACCAAACGCGGTCGATGAGACCGTCTCGAAATGCGTAAACAGCTGATCCATGCAGTCCATTGGGATACTTGCTGACTCCAGTAATGAATTCCTCATCAAAAACTGTAAACTCGTGGACGATTCTTGTTTTAACTTCGCAGTGAAGGTTAGGGTTATTTTCAAATAGTTTACGGTAGTTCTGTTTGAATATTTCTATTCCTACTGATCCAGTGGCACCTGTGACTAAATTATGGGTAATGACTTCGGGGTGAAAGCATAAACAAAAGGCTTCAATATCTTTATTGTTGTAAGCTTCAAATTGCTTTTGAGTGAGTAAAAGCATTTCTTCTTTTTTCATTGTAAAATCTCCGTGACATCAAATAGTAATCTTGATTTTAAAGCTTTATTTCTTCCGGCTGAGTCATTTGTACGGTCATTTCAATATCAATTGAGTAGTAACAAATCTTTTCTTTTGGTGACGTTGTGCAATGCTTATCTGAGTAGCGAGTTTCATCTACGTTATTAATGTTAAAATTTCCCATTTTTTCAGCGTTCAGTTTTACCATTTTTAGTTGATTACTTTTTGTTAGCTTGTTTTTACTTTGAATTATTTTAGTTTGTACTGATTGTTCATTGGGCTCTTGATCTTCCAACCGATTTCCAATTTCAATATCTGTGCGGTCAAATTTTAAACCAGCATCAGAACCCTTTTTTGTGTAATACTCAGTGAATTTGGATGTGGTTCTGACTGTTTGGATTGTCCCAGAAAAGGCCGTTGTTGATACTAATGTAACTAAGATTGCAAAGTATGTTGTTTTCATGATATTTGAAATTTGCAAAATTGGACCCGAGGTTTCGAGGTTTATATCAAATAGGTTTTACTTCATATGTTTCAAAATGAGATCCGCCGTTTTTTGTTAACATTAGAAGTTACTGTAGACTACGTTTTGATTAGGATCGTATTCGAGATCAAATAAGCTAATATCAAAATAAAAAACTCTTCCGTTCTTTTTGTAAGCAAAGCAACCATCTTGATTTGCACTCAAATTAAAACCGCCACCCCACCAAACATAACCTGTAGGTGCACCTGCTGTATTAGCAGGACTTTCAGAATTGTAGATAAATGTGAGATCAGAATCGGGGTGAAGTTCTCCCACAATATTTCTTGTTTTGTGTCGAAACTGAACTTGTGGATTTGGTATTACTTGATTGGCTTCATCGAGCATTTTAAGTTGCTCAGCTGTGTGATATAAAACTTTGATTTGTGGGTCTTTGAAAAAATTTTTGTAGACCTTAGAGAACTCGCTAACTTCAAAATGTTTATAATTTGTATTATAATGCTGCTCGGGTATTAAAAGATGGGAGTGCCCCATGTCAGGGAAGAAAACGCCTTCGATCACTTTTAATTCAAATGCACGCTCGATATGCCTAGATATGGATTGAACAAAGGTTTCATTGATCTCGACGGGAGCTCCCCATCCTTCACGAATGGGCAAAAGAAGCTTTTTTTCAGATTTGTCCCAGTAGGCTTTTAAAGGAAGCCTTTTATTTGAGAAGTAGATTTCGTAAAACTTCGATATGAGATCTAGTAAATCGTACCCCCAACTAAAATCATTTGAATATAAAGGCTGTGTATTTTGCTTGAGATCGCAGCGCTGTGCGATCTGAGCCATTGAATTAAGTTCTAATTCTTGGGCAAAGACGTTAAGGCTCAATAAAAGAATAAAAATAGCTTTTTTCACTGGATGTTAATAACACTTCAAACATCAATTCCAGCATATAAAAATACTTATAGAAACCATTAGGCATCAGTGGTGATAAGACAATCTTTGAATAAATAGAAAACTGTCACATTTTTATTCATGTCGAGTTCTTCATCAGCCGATAACGCCTTAGACGATCTAAGCAGGCAAGGTCATTGCATAATCAATATAATAGCAATGAGTGTTCTGCTCGTTCGTCTTGGGGGATGAAATGCAACGCAATACTGTTAAAAAAGTATTCATTCACGTGTCTCTACTTGGGATACTTCTTTTTTCTCAGAATTGTACGGAAGGGTTTCAAGTTGATAATAATCAAACCCTTGAATCATTAAATAATTCTGTTAACACCGCTGTATGCACTTCAGGCTCAACTCAAACTGGATACATAATGTCCACAGCTTTGCAGCCTCAGTTATGTGGAAGCCTCATCACAAAAAACTGCATCGATGGCCAATGGGACCGGACTGAAGAATTGGTTCCCACTTGCCAACAACTTTGCAGGCACCCAGTGACTAATGAAGCCGCGGCCCCTGGAATAACTTTAACTTCCTACTCTGTCGCACAGGCGGCCACTCAAGAGCTTTGCAACGCAGCCAGAGTTCAAAGCACTTGTAACCAACTCTCTGGACTTTTCACTCCGGCACTTGGTCTGCATTCCGCCTGCCTTGTTCAAGGTCAAGTTTGTGCTTATGCAAATGGTCCTGGACTCTCAGTACCAACTGGAAATATGACCGGAGCCACTGTCGCAGGATTTACTGCACAATCGGCCACATCACCTACCCTGTGCGGAAGCCAAGTCACAAGAACCTGCCAGGCGACGGGTCTATGGAGTGGATCAACTCCACTGTACACGACTTGCGAGCAAAGATGTTTGCATCCTGATTCTAGCCAGCCTGTCACACAAAATACTGTTTATACTTATTTTACAAGGTCTTCTGGTTCACAAACCGAGTGTAATGCGGCCCGAGTAACTTCCACTTGCCAAGCCAGTAGTGGATTGTTCAGTCCCGTTGTTGCACAAACTAGGTATCAAAGCTGTGCCGTTGTTGCACCACCACCACCTCCGCCGCCACCTCCTTCAACCGGTGGTTACGATTTATCTGCCGCTGTGGCCCGAGTGCCGTTTAATGTTCAGCTACCAGCAAATCCTGTTATTACAAGTGAAGTGATTTGCAGAACTGAGGCTGAGATTTTAGCATCTCTAGCTGTGAACGGACGAAGAACTATTATTGCGCCTGGAGACTACCGTTTTGAAAGCATCACGGTGGGTGGGAACAACAAACACATCGTATTTCAGGCGGGAGCTAGAATGTCTTTGTCGGCATTCTCGGTGTTCAATGCTCAACGTATCTGGATCGAAGGGGCGAATCTTACGACGACGGGTCCTTGGGGATTTCCCGTGGGCACGGTTCAAGACATTCGGATCGAAAGATTGCGCCTGAACGCGCTTGATTCTGCTTTTATTATTTACACAGGCAATCCTACCAATGAAAGAATTTTGCTTCTCAGTTCATCCATCACTGCTGCTTTAACTGGAGGTGCAACGGGTGGTTACAATGATTTCATCGTTGCCAATACTGAGATTATTAGTAATCGCCCTGAAGGCACTAATAATGGCTGGGCGATGCGCTGGTGGGAAGAGGGCTCCACGCCTCCCCATGTGCGCACGGTGTTTATGGATTCCAGGTTCCGTGCTTTACAAAATGTGGTGGTGCGATTTGAGGCCTCACAGGAAAATGGCTACTTCGCTAGAAATCAAATTGAGGGCAATAATCCATTCAGAACAGAGGGGCGCGATAATGCAAACGCCGCTGCTTACCCACTCAACGGCCTGTGGTTTATAGATAATTATCTCTACCCGCTGACGGGTGGTAACGGTGCTGTTATCGTGACTGGTTATCCAAGAACAAGAAACCTGACGGCCACGGGCAATCGAACGGTGGCCCCCAACAGTGTAACAAACGCAGGTTTTCTCACTGGGCAGACCACATGGACAACAAATGATAACTCACACATTTTAACAAATGGTTATCAGCCACCGCCTGTTTGGCAGATGCGGTAGTTCAAGGCTACCGATTTTGTTCAACAAATAAATTAATAACGTTTCTTGAAACGTTAATGCGCGTGCTGACGTCTACAAAAGTATAAGTCTTATCACCAGTTTGTAGCTTATAGGTCGTAAGCTTCTCGCCAGGTATTCCCATTGTGGGTCGAGTCTGCACGACTTTAACACAAACAGGTCCCATTTCTTGGTATAGAACCGATATGAACTCATTTTTAAGTGCTGCGCCTTGTTTTACTGGCTTTACCCTAAGCATTTCGCCGATAAAATTGTAATCTTCAAATGTACATTGAACGAATTTTACGTTTGAATTTTGCTGAGCATAGGCCGTGCTGAGAGCAAATAATACGAGTAATAAAGATTTCATGGGTTCTCCTGGTGTTTGTTGAATCGGGGCGTAGTCTAATTGAAAAGAACATTGATAAACAGTGTTCTCATTTTTGACAGGTAAAAAGGTGAATTCTCAACCTTTCAGTCTATTGTGATACGTGTTTTCAGTTTGAAAACGCTTTCTTGTTTTATGACTGTACCAATAAGAGATGTGAGCTTGATTCGCCATGATACCTACTAGAAAATAGAGCTTTGGGGGAATCCATGGGTACGTCTTTTTTTTCGAAAAGATTCGGTTCACGATTTGTCTTAAGTGGGTTCTTTTCACTAGTTTTACTTTTCTCATTTCAAAATTGTGGCACTCAGTTTCAAGTCAATACCGAAACGTCAGATCTTTCGTCTTTATCATCTGTACAAACGCCGTCTGTTACTTTTGAAAGCACAACTCCAACCTTGATTAATACTCCCACTTACACTTTGCCATTCCGAGTGGCAAATGTGCAAGACTCTGAAGTTAGAAGTATTACGTGTCAGTTCAACCAACAGCCGGTCGTTGATTGCTCCAGCAGGTCACTTGTTTTGAATCAACTTGTCGATGGTGAGCACCGAGTACGAATTGTGGTTGAAACCGTTTCTGGAATGATCGGGGAGACCGTAAGAATTTTTCGAAAAGACTCTACAGCTCCGGTACCCCTTGCGGTGAATAATCAAACGTCAGCTTCAATTTTAGTAAATGCTACGGATAATTTATCAGGAGTGGAGCGCTTCGAGTGTGCTTTTAATTCAGAAGTTTATTCTTTGTGCACCATGCCTGTGAATTTAACTAATTTAGTGGCTGGGAATCAGAACTTAAAAGTCCGTGCCTATGACAGAATCAACAACCTAAGTCTTGTCAGTGAAATCATTTGGACTGTTAATTTAACAATTCCTGTGGTCACTATTTCTAGCTCTCCAGCCGCTTTAACAAATCAAACCACGGCTAGTTTAGTTTTTTCTGGGCCTACGGTTGTAACTTATGAATGTTCATTGGATAATGCAGCTTTTGCGGCTTGCGTA
>LNEB01000008.1 GCA_001464795.1 Bdellovibrionales bacterium Ga0074139 | reverse complement strand
AAACACCGGCAGAATTTGCCAAGGAACAGGAATCTATGCTAGCAAGCTAACGCCACCTGACTCAGATTGTCTGACACACAGAATCTGGGGCCAACCGCCCAAATAACACCAATATGAAACGTGGCCTTCCCAACTTAAGTGAAGGAGTGGCAAAGAGAAGATGTCCTATTTGCGAGCGTCTCTTTAAAAGTACAAAAGTGAAAGCTGTATTTTGTGATTATTGCCGTGAATACAGTGAAAGCTATCGATTCTCTGATTGGATGAGGTATTCATGACCATCTCACGGCTTTTTATTAAAGAAGTGGCGACTGTCTACAAAGATGATACGATCAATGAAGCCGTTTCTGTGATGAAAGACTTTAATGTGAGTGCTGTCATTGTTGTCGATTTTTTTTATAATAGAATCAGGCCTGTGGGTATTTTAACTAAGAACGACATTGTGATGCGTGCTCATAGTAAAAGTCTTTCAGCTGACAGGCTTCTGGTGCAGCAGGTGATGACTCATAATCCAATTTGCTGTCGACCCAATTTTGGTGTTTATGAAGCGATTCAATTGATGCAAAGAAATAGCATTAAAAGACTTCCTGTTATTGACGAAAACGACGAGCTCATTGGAATTTTGACGGCAACGGATATGATTATGCTATTAGGTGATGAAATCAATCGACTGACCTATAGGCCTGGTCGAGTGCCAAATGCATCAATTGAGTTCATTTAATTACTTGCACGTTAATATCTGAAGATGAGCTGTCTTTTTGTTAATACTTGTCAGATTAATAGTTTGATAAAGTGATCTTTGAATAGTTGGGATACCTTTTAAAAATTCATTTTCTTCATTTTCGTCTGCGACTAAAATGTTGGCTTGAATAATTAATATGTTATTTGCAAGTTTCACATTTGGAAGTTCATAATTTTCCATATCAATTTCGGTTAGCACAAAATATTCAACTTGTTTTTGTGTTTTTAATGCTAGCCACAATGTAACAGAATTTAAATAAGAATCGTCAGTATTACGAGTGGCAATAATTTGACTATTTTCAGATAGATTTAATATTAATTCAGGTTTTCTTTCCTGTGAACCAACCCAGTTCAATTGCTTTTTTGAATTTGTAGTAAGGGTGGAAGATTGACAGCTCATGGCTGTCAATTGTTGATTTTTGTTTTGCTTCGATACCCGAGCTTCCGTAACCACATGCATAGGATATTGTGTTTGGGCCATAAGTTGTAAGCCAAGAATTAATGCTAACATAAAATTACTGCATCAATTCTTCAAGTGCTTGATTCATTTCGATCAAAGATCTAACGTCCTCGAGAGAGTTAACTTCTTTTAAAGACAATTCAATAATCGTAATCATCTGTCCCAGTGCTGATAGCCTACCGTCAGAGTGTTTTTCTTGAAAACCTACGGATTCTTGTAGTGCTTTTGCTTTTTCAACAAGTTTTAATGACCTTTGAGTCACGCTTTCACTTGAAGTGGCTAATTCAGCAGCATCAATTTTTCCCATGGTTATTTCATGTTCAATGTCACTCATTGCGAAGGCCGAGTTTGATAAAACAGCGATAAATAATAAAACTGAGAAAAATTTGAAAGACATGAAGGTCTCCTAGGTGAATGGTTCAATTGAAATCAATGCGAATCCAAGGCCGTAATCAAATGGCCCCAGGTGTCTATAAGCTGTTTAATTTTAAGACACTGCCAGTTTTTGATTGTCTTGAGTTCTATTTTCCACCAATTTGTAAAGCATGAAAATTTCTTATTTTTTCCTAATTCTTATTATTAGCTCCCTGTCTTCTGCGGCCTCATTTGATCAATATAAAAAACGGCCGAAACTGATTGTGATGATTGTGGTTGATCAGTTGCGGGCAGACACTTTCACTCGATTCGAAAAAAAGTGGAAACCCAAGGGGACTTCCGATCAACCTGGTGGTTATCAGTACTTACTTAGCTTTGGTGCCTACTATCCGCTGGCCGAATATAAGCTGATGGCTGCCATGACGTGCCCAGGGCATGCCATGATTGCCACGGGAGCCTATCCCTCGACGATGGGTATTCCCATGAATGCATGGTTTGAATCTGAAAGTTCTAGGGTCGTGGGCTGTGTGGAAGACTCTAAATTTAAAGTTTCACCCCATCGTTTAAAAACCTCCACTCTTGCTGATGAACTCAAAGTGATAAGTCCTCAATCGAAGATTGTCTCGATGGCGATCAAAGATCGATCGGCTGTCATGCTTGGAGGCCATAAAGCCGATCATGTTTACTGGTTCGGAGATGCCGGGTGGCAGACTAGTGATTACTACACAAAAGAACTTCCAAAATGGGTTCAATCAGAAAATAAAAAAATCTTTGAAAATGAATTAAAAAATAAGACAAAAATTGAAATCAAAGATTCTTTATACACCCCCAGTGCTGTGAAATGGTCGACGGATTTAGCAATTCAAGCATTGAAAGAAGAAAAACTAGGACTTGATTCTTCGGCGGATATTTTATCCATCAGTTATTCTTCTCATGATATGGCAGGTCATAAGTTTGGATCCTTTTCAAAAGAGGTAGAG
Source organism: Bdellovibrionales bacterium Ga0074139 (assembly GCA_001464795.1). Classification (GTDB taxonomy): domain Bacteria; phylum Bdellovibrionota; class Bdellovibrionia; order Bdellovibrionales; family Bdellovibrionaceae. Next base: position 165,229 of record LNEB01000008.1, on the reverse strand, counting down.
GCTCTGTCTCTTGCAGAAGATCAGGAAATTTCAAAACTACTAGCGGCTATTAAAAATCAAATGGGAAGTCTAAGCGAAGTTATCGTAGTGCTCACGGGTGATCACGGTATCCCACAAACTGTTGAACAGGCCGTAAGTAACAAATTGGATTCAGGACGTATTGATAACTTGGTCTTTTATAAATCAGTGGCTGAACGGCTGAATAAAAAATTTGGCAAACCAGATTCCGAGTGGATAAAAGCCACTGTTTCATTTAATTTTTATCTTAACCCTGATGCCCTGAAGCAAAGAAAAATTTCAGCTGCGTTGGTTGCAGAGGAAATTAAATTGGAAGCAAAAAAAATGAAGGGTGTTTTTGATGCTTTTACTAAGGATGATTTTCAAAATAATTTTGTCATTCATCCTTATTTTAAATCAGGCATCGTGAATCAATACACAATGGGTCTTAGTGGAGACATTGTTATTATCCCAGAGCCGTTTTATATGAATACAGGTGAAAATATCGTGAATCATTTAACGGGTTATTCCTATGATAAATTTGTTCCTTTTATTATCATGGGTTCACAAATCAAGTCGGGTGTGCGCAGTGAGGCCATGGAAATCGTGGATATTGCACCCACGCTTTCTTTTTTGCTGGGGCAAGTGCCACCTGCCAAATCAGCAGGCCGTGTTTTAACTGAGGCTTTAAAATAAATTGGGAAGTCGAATCACAAAACAAGTGTTCTGATGAGTGGGCTCATATAAAAGCTCACCCCGATGACTGTTTATAATCCCTTTTGAAATGCTTAAACCTAAGCCTGTGCCTTGGCCAATGGGTTTTGAAGTATAAAAGGGCTGCATCATTTTTGCTTGAACTTCTTCGGGTATTCCCGAACCACTATCAATCACCCGGATCTCAATCATCTGCTCATTTGCAGTCACGCGAATTTCGATCCATTTGGTCTCGAGTTGCTGAACGGCATCCACGGAATTGTTAAGCAAATTCAAAAGGACTTGAGAAAGTTCAACAGGCTTTGTTAAAACTTCTAGGGACTCATCAGGTAAATGAAGTTGAAAGTGAATATTTAATTTGTAAAGTCGCTCTTGAGAAATTGACAATGTTTCATCAATCACTTTTTTAAGCAGTGTGGGTTCCAATTGGTCCAGCTGTGAATTTCTAGAAAAGTTTTGCAAACTTTTAATAATTTTAGCAATTCTTCCAACAGTATCATCAATTTTTGTAAGTTCTTTTTTGACATCATCATGTAAAATCGAATTTTTTTGTAAAAGACTATTAATTTTCGCAGCGCCAATTTTCACAACCATCAGAGGATTATTAATTTCGTGAGCAATTCCACTGGCCATTTCACCTAGGGCTGCCATTTTAGAAGTCGTAATTCGTGCAATTCGCTCGGCCTCTAAATTATTTTCAATCAACTTTTTGTCGGTGACATCTCGGTTCATGCCCACAAGTCGGTAGGGTTGACCGTTGGCATCTGTTTCCAGTGCACCGTTAGCTTCAATGAAACGTAATTCTTTTGTTTCAAAATGAAAAATTCTAAATTCAAAAATTTCAACGGGTTGACCTTGCATCAATTGATTGAATTTTTCATCCACAATCGCAATGTCATCGTGATGAATACAAGCTTTCCAGGTGTTAGGATTTTTATCAAAAACGTGGTTGGTGTAGCCATAGATTTTGGCCATTTTTGAGTCCCAAATCAGTTGTCCTGTTTGAAGCTCAAATTCCCAAATACCAAACCCAGAACCTTTAACTGCAAGTTCCAAGCGACCCAGTAAAATTTTAATTTCTGAAGGCTTGGGATCTGCTTTTCGCTCTAAATTATTTAACATATCATTTAAGTCTGAGGGAACATCAGACGGATAAGCAAGAAATTTAGTACTGCAGGCGCTTCAGAATAGACGTTAATGCAGAGGCGTAAGCTTCTGGTTGTTCGAATGGAAGCACGTGACCTGCATTTTTTATATTATAAACTCGTCGACCTTTGATTCCAGTTTGACGATGGAGCTGTATGGCTTCGAGTTGGATATTAAGTCGTTTTGGGTTTTCATTCACACCGAGTATCCAAAAACGTTCAGGCCCTGACCTAAAGTCTTGATCACGAAGGTCAAAATTTTTCGTCGACCAGGCCAGCTGGGCCAATCCCTCTGCAATACTGATTCTTTTATTTTTGTAGTGAGGGTAGCTGGCTGTGAGTTCATCCACTTGTTGTAACCAGTAAGCCCTGTAGGACCAATACTCGTTGGATTCCACTATCATAGGTCCCCAAACAGGAAAGAGACTCATCCATTGCTGCCAATTTTGATAATTTTGATCAGGAACCTGAGTTTCATCAAAACGTCCCATGGGAGCCGTTTCAATCAAAATAGGAAAATCTTTTTTATTCCAATGCGGGGAAAGTGTGGCGCTGAACGATAGGGAAACAAGCACGGGTTTCTGGATTCTTAATACTTTTTTGAGTTGTAATACTTCCCGGGTCAACTCCAAGGGGCTGATTGATGATTTAAACAAATGAGAGCCTGCTAAAATAGACTGAGGATGGCGGCTAAAATGAACACTGACCCAATTGAGATTTTTTTTTGTTAAAATTTCTAATAATTTTTCGTTCTCGAGGTAGCCCCTATAAATCCCAGGCAGTAAAATAAGTGTGGGTTTTTTATAATCAACTATTGAAGCATGGGCTGTCAGTTGGGCACCCGAGTCAAGTTTCACCAGTAGGGGCTTGGGGCGGGCATTTGATAAACTAGAAAATCCCAGAACGACAGAGAGAAAAATTAAAAATTTGTTCATGCAAATGCTTATAGCGGAATAGCCTAGGATTACCAGTATGAAAAAAATTCATTTATTTTTTTCTAAATCTCTCTTGCGCTTTTTTCTCAGATGGGAGAAGTTTGCCAAGTTACCTAAGATATAAGCTGATAATAGGGTTCAGCGTTTCTACGAAACACCTTAAATGTTTCACTGCTGGGGGATCAATGTTTGCAAAGTTTTCGTTAAGACTGACAAGTTTCTTATTCGTACTGATTCATTTCTCTACTTTAATGGCCCAAAACGGGCGATTCCCGATCAAGCCTGACCCTAATCTAACTCCTGGACAACTCTGCGCTGTTGCTGATGAGATCCGCTACCCAGAAAAAATTAAATACTGTGAACGTGACGTCGCGACTTTTACTAAGCAAAGCATAATTTTGACCTACGATGCGAAGCTCAACTACAGCATTCGTTTACAAAATCGCTCTGATTTTAAAATCGACCATTATATCCCCCTTTGCATGGGTGGATCCAACGAGCGTCAGAATCTTTGGCCCCAGCATAAATCTGTTTACTTCCACACAGACCCACTCGAAGGTTTGCTGTGTGAAAAAATGAAATATGGAAGAATCAAACAAGCGGCAGCCATTGATCTGATTCGCCAAGCTAAAAACGATTTATCTAAGATTCCTGAAATTCTTCGATACGCAAAACGTTTGTAATTATTTAAAAACTCGCATCCTTGAAATTGTCTTTTTGACACCATTACCGCTGGCACATTCTTCGCAAAGTCTTATTTACAATATGAGGACTTTTGCGATCCGGCCGGAAGTTGTCATTTACCTGGAGGCATTCAAGTGGTCCGCTTATCAGCGTAAATATTTCTACCGGATCGCTTTTTTTGTCTTTGTCATCTTGTGTCATCAACAGGTTATGATGTATAAGAACCCTCTCAACGGGGGATAAATGCCAAATACGTCAACTCAATCGGACAATCTTGAATCTACAGCCAACACAGCTACCATCGAAGACCTATCAGATGCTGACGATGATCTAGGGGATGATCTTAAGAAAGCTCGCGAACAAGAAGAATTAGAACACATTCAAGCACTCCAGGCACTCGCTCTCAGTGGTGTGTCCATCGATGATGAAACAGATGATATGTCTCATTTAGATGAAATTGATAATATTCTGGATCTATCTGAAGAAAAATTTCCAAAATTCACTTTAGCTAAAAATAAAGCTCGCTTTTTACGGATGGTCAGCTGGTACCGCGGTAAAGAAGAGTGGATCGAAGTGGCTCCACTTTCCGGTGTGACCAAGCTTTTTAAGCAACAAACCAAAGAACTCGAAGGAATTCGTTCTTCAAAAATGGATTATGAAATGGAACTTGAAACAGGAACTTTAACTCCTTCACAACGCTCTTATCGTCGTGACGAATTGAAAATGTGTAAAGTTCAGGAAAAAATGGCTGTTCATTTAATTTCTAAACTTCAATTAAAAATCAAATCGGGTCGTCGATAATTTTTGATCTCTTAATATCACGACGAAGGGCCTGAAAAGCTCGATTAAAGGCAGGATTTTCCTGCCTTTTTTTATGCCTTAATAATCTGGACTTCATTCTCACAATGAAGCGCCGATGAGACATTTGTAGCCAATTTGGTTCGTTCTGAAACAATTAAGGGAGGATTCATGTCTCGTTCCATCGTAATATTAGTCACGGATAATCATGACTTCAATGAGCAAACGCGCAAGCATTTTGAAGGTCAGGATTGTACATTTCAAACTTACTCACCCGATCAGTGGAGAACAGGTGTGGAAAGTCCGTTCTTTCGTCAGCAACTTTTGCAAGGTGTTCCTGCATTAGCAGGTGGCACAAGTCCTGTGAACACAGGCTACTCAGGCACAGTGCTTAATTTCCCAACTCCCTCGACAGACAACTCAATTCAAAAAATGGATGATATCGAAGCTAAAGCGATCGAGAATGCCATTCTTCAGTACCGTGGAAATCTGACTGAAGCAGCGAAAGCCTTAGGAATTGGCCGAGCCACTTTATACAGAAAAGTAAAACAGTATCACATCGATCCTGCAGTTGCGCGCAAGCGTAAAACAGGAATGGCTGCTTAATTGTTTTTTGAAAAATAAAAATTGGTTCGAGTTTTTATGAACTCGAACCTTTTTTATTTGTAAGCTAGTCTTTTGTACCAATTTGAGATGTCGAATTTCAAGCTGACAACTGACTAAGTCACAAACAGCTAAAATCAATAGGACCGGGACTGGAATGTGGTCCGAGTCTCGCATACAATAAAAGAGTTGATAGGGGATAACTAAAAATGGCAAAAATTCTTCAGTTTCCTAAGGCAAAATCCACACGGGCCCAAATCATTCAAAGATCTTTGAATCAAAAAGCAGTGATACCATTATCACTGCTCTCTGTTCTTGTGGTGACGCTCTCGCTGAATGAATGGATCCAAGTGGCATCCGCAAAGCTCAACACTTCCCGTGGAGTGGCAAGTTTACCTGTCGAAGATATTGAAAAACAAATCAAGTGGGAGCACCGTTGGGCAGAATCTTTGCAAAAAGCCGGTGCAAGACCTGGATTGACTTCAGATCAACCGAAAAAATCAGATCAACTTTTGTTTGGATTACTGCAAGGGGATGTGAAACTTAAGCGTATGGGTAATCAAATCAGTGAGCTTGAAATGAACAACCCTGTAGAGTTGATCAATAGAGAAGAATTTTTAGAGAGCTTTCGTGAGGTTTGGTCCATTCAGTTTGCAAAAGTCGAGCTCTCAAGAGATGAGTCCAATTCTGAAAAAGAAACTTATAAATTACTTGATCAAAAAGGCCAGGCTGTAGGCTCTGCTATCTTTGGTCTAGAGAATTTAGAAACTGTTAAAAAACTGCAATTCTTGACTCTCTCCAAGTAAAAAAATGTCGATAAGTCTTCAATGGTTATTGAAGACTTTAACTCTGATTTAAAACAACAAAACAGCAAAACATTTTACCCTGCTGATCCTGTTGAAAGAATGTTTTCATTTCTTCTGGATATGGCATTTCTTTCACCCTTGATTTCATTGGCCTGTGCTTATCATTTTCAACAGATCGTTTTGGATGAATCAGAAAATTTTCAGTCCTCACTTTGGATTAGTATGGTAGTCACAGGTTTTTTTACCTCGATTAGCTTACAGTCTTTATTTCTTTATTTTTATGAAGCCACACCAGGACAGGCTTTTTTAAGTCTTAAAGTTAAATCAGTTGAAGCAGAGAAATTAACGTGGGGAGCTTGTTTTTTAAGAAGCATAGTTTTTCATATTTCCTGTGTGCTATTTTTCTTACCCTTTATCGAATGCTTCACCCACCGCTTAGGTCGCTGCATGCATGATAAAATTTCAGATACAATGACTGTTCAATTAGAAGCTCCGAAGTTTAAGTACTTATCAGAAACAGCAGCAGCAAATATTAAAAAGTTTTCATTTCTAGCTTCCTTTTTCGTAGTGCTCATTTTACTAAGTGCATTTTCAGTGGATCCCTTCCTACCGACCAAGCCCAAAAATGTAAGCATAAGTTCCATTGATCAGGCTGTTTCAAAGGCTCTGTTGCTACGTACTTTTGACGAATCAACAGAATTGGCAATGAATCAAAGGCTATGGACAGCAAAAAATGCTGAAGAACGAAATCTGATTTATTATTATCAATTCCATGCCGCAAAAGATCGAGCACAGAAAAAATTCATTGCACAAAAAATTTGCCAACAAAATTTAAATCTTTTTTGTGAATTGACGGAACTCAGTTTAGCAGAAAATCCAGTTGTTAATCCATTGGATTGGAAATTAGAAAAAATGAATTTAACTGAAAGTGTGGGCCTTATGCGTGAGGCAGCCTTAAAAGCTAATTTTGCTTTGGCCTTTCAGATTCATGAGTATTTATTAAAAGACAAAAAAATTTCCGATTCTGTGAAAGCATGGGATGCGGCTTTACTGATTCAAGCTCAAAAAACTCAGCCTAAAAGCCGTAAACCTGCAAGTTCAGAAAATGATCAGACAGCCATCGATAAGTTTAAAGTCAGTCGTGGTGAGTTGTGATTTTTCCTAGTCTTCCAAGAACTCCTATTTCTGAATGGTTAGATGTTTATCCCATGACTCTGACTCTTACTTTTCTTAATTTATTTTTTTTCTTCATTTTAAGTGATTCAAAAGTCGATTCTAAAGTTTTTCCTGATCTTATGAGTGAAACACAAAAAAGTGAGTACGCTTTATTTGTGAACCGCACGGCCTATTATTTTCTAGAATGGCAGAATCAAGAAGTCAGAAGTCTTGAGCCAGGTGAGATCATGGTTATTTCAAGAAGCGCATTTTCTAGCCGTCTGTTTTTGGAGTCCATAAACCATTGGACCTCAAAAGTGGATATTGTCAATTTTGATAATTGGAAAAAAGATTTTATCCAACTTAAAAATGAAACAAAAAATACGCCATCTCGGTTGTTCGGACTTTCCCATGAGTTAAAAAATTCTAGCACTTGGCTGACTTACCAATTCATTCAGTACGATGCAGCTCATTTAATTGTGAATGTTTTAAGTCTGATTGTTTTTGCTGCGTTTGTGGAAACCTTAGTGGGTGGTTGGCTTGTGGCCATCTTGTATGTTTTAGGTGGAATGATGGGTGGTCTATTTTACTTACAACTCAATCCTGATAGTGGACTTCCATTGGTGGGAGCGAGTGCTTCAGTTTCTGCTTTAATTGGTTTTGCTGCGACGGGTGTATTAAGAAAAAGAATTCCCTTCATTACCATTATTTCTTTTTTTGGTTGGATGATGAAAAATCACCCCAGCAGTACTAAGTGGATACAAAATATCTATTTGAGACCTGAATGGATTTTGGTTTATTTTTTAATTGGAGATTTGATAGCTATCTTATCCACCCCAGCAGGCTGGGGTGGTAGTGTGGCCCACGTGGCCCATGTGGGCGGGGCCTTGGTGGGAATACTTTTAGGATTATCCTATAAGTGGGGAATTAAAAAATCACTCTTCAGCCGGAGCAAACCCACGACGTAAAGTGTTTTCAGTAATGCAAATGGGTTCAACGAATTGTTTTAAATAATCCGGTCCACCAGTTTTGCTGCCGATTCCTGACATTTTGTATCCACCAAAAGGATGACGGTCCACCATGGCTCCCGTGATTCCTCGGTTGATGTAGAGGTTGCCGCACTCAAGTTCTTCTTTGATGCGGTTGATGTTTTCAGGACTTCTAGAAAAGACACCACCAGTTAAAGCGTACTCTGTGGAGTTAGCCATGCGAATAGCTTCTGATAAATCACTGGCCTTTAAAAGTACAAGCAGGGGGCCAAAGAATTCATTTTGAGCGATTTCATCATCCCACTTGACGTGATCCACAATTGTAACAGGCACAAAGTTTCCACCCTTTAAAGTTTCTGCTTTGTAAACAATTTTATGTTTTTTTTCTGCTAATTCAATCGCTGCTAATAATCGTTTGTGTGAATCTTCATCCACAACAGGTCCCAAATAGACTTCAGGTTGGTCAGAAGGACCAGTGGTGATGGATCTGGCTGCTTCCACAAGACGCTCTTTAAATCGGTCATAGACTTCATCTAAAACAATACATCTTGAGGCGGCCGAACATTTTTGCCCAGCGAAACCAAAGGCTGAGTAAAGAACTCCGTCGACGGCTTCATCAAGGTCTGCATCGTTATCAACGATGACAGCATTTTTTCCACCCATTTCAGTAATGCAGCGCTTGAGATGCTGCTGGCCCGGTTGAATTTTTGCAGCCTCAGCTAAAATCCATAGACCCACAGCTTTTGAGCCCGTGAAAGCAATGGTAGAAATATCTTTATGCTGAACCAGGTGGGCACCGACTTCTTCACCAAGGCCTGGTAAAAAATGAACAGCTTGTGCCGGAATTCCAGCTTCCATTAAAATTTGGTAAAGACCCAAGGCCACCAAAGAACTTTGTTCAGCTGGCTTCATCACCACGGTATTTCCGGTGACGAGGGCCGAGGCCACTTGGCCAGCTAATATCGCGAGTGGGAAGTTCCACGGTGAAATCACGGCTGTGACACCGCGAGATTTGTAAATGTACTGGCTGTTTTCACCCGGTGCATTTCCTACCTTCAGTGGTTTAAAAATTTCCCGGGCGTTTTGTGCGTAATACCTGCAAAAATCAATGGCTTCAGCAATGTCGGCGTCGGCTTCCGCCCAAGGTTTACCCACTTCATAAACTTGCGTGGCCATAAGCTCGAATTTTTTAGCTTTCATGATGTCAGCCACTTTATCTAGATATAAAGCTCGGGTGGTGGCGGGAACATTTTTCCACTCGCTCCAATACTTATGAGCGACAGCGACAGCTTTTTCGGCCTGTTGAGCTGTTGCCATTGTCACATGGGCTACCACCTGTGTGGTGTTTGATGGATTCAATCTTGCTACCACATTGTGAGAGGTCTGAATTTCACCGCTGATGATGGGTGCTACTTTTTGATCAAACTTAAAGCTGTTGAGTGCCTTTAAAGTTTTGTTTCTGTCTGTTTCAATGGCAAAATCCAAATAGGGTTCATTGAAAAAACCTTTGTTGGAATAAAGGGGCTTTATTTGTGGTGGAATTTGCCCTTCCGGATCAGCCATCAGTTGTTCTGTGGTTTTACCTTCAGCAAATTTTCCCCTGAGCCAAGATTCATTGGAGGTGTTTTCTAAAAGTCTTCTGACCAAATAAGCCATACCTGGTAGTAAATCACCCACAGGTGCGTACTCACGAACGCGAAATCCTAGTTCAACAAATGTTTTTTTAATGGGTTCAGCCATTCCGTAAAGCATTTGGATTTCATAAGCATTGTTGGGAACATTATTTTTTTGTGCGTGGGTGATAGCAGCGGCCAAAGATCTGACGTTGTGTGATGCCAATGCCACACGGATGTGTGGGTGATGATCTAGTAAAAGTTTTGCACAGCGCTCGTAGTTAGCATCTGTTTCCGCTTTCACGGTATAAACAGGACAAGCCCATCCACGCGCCTGTGCATCAATGGTTTCTGAATCCCAGTAAGCCCCTTTAACAAGTCTGACTGTGAACGGAGTTCCACGCTGAATGGCGTAAGTGGTGAGGTCACGAATGTCGTTTTCAGAATCTTTTAAGTAAGCCTGAATCACGCAACCAAAGTGAGGGTAATTTTTAAATTTAGGTTCGAGTAAGATTTCTTTGAACACTTCAAGAGTTAAATGTTTCACTGCATAGTGTTCCATGTCCAAATTAATAAAACAGTGAGTTTTTATTCCCAGTTCAAGAACGGGTCTAAGGCGGTTTTTTAATTCAGCTTTGGTTTTTTCCCAGGCCTTGTCGTTAATTTGTGAATACAAAGCGGTCAATTTCACGCTGACATTCACTTTTGGAATGTCACCAGTGTGATCTTGATCAATTTGCGGAATGGTGTCCCACTTTTTTGAATCCTGTGACAGCATTTCGATCAGTTCTTGGTAGCGCTGCAAATAACTTTCAGCTTCTTTTTCACTTAAAGTGGCTTCACCTAAAATATCCACAGTGAAAGTCATTTTTTCTTTTCTGGCTTTTTTTAAAACAGGAAGTGCGTCTTGAGCATTTTCCCCCGTGATAAACATCTTGGCCATGCCGATGACATTTTTCTTAATGGCACCTGCCATAAGGCCTGGCGCTAAAGATCCTAAGCCTAAACCCACGTTGAAAACTGGGGGAAGTTCGCCGCCGTTTTCAGTGAAATATTCTTTTAAGTGTTTTGAAACATCTTGCCCAGAGGACAATGATGGCAATACATCCACAAATCTGAACATATTGGTTTTGAATTTTTCATTTTTCATACTCCATTCCATGATGGAGCCGTACCAGAAGTCTCTGGAAAAAAGACTGGGCTTGGATTGGGATTCCATTTTTTTTAAAACCTCAGAACCAAATTTAATGATCTGTTGCTGAGAGTTGTTGGATTGAGCGGAAAGATTCGATTTTTGTGTTTGTGTGTCCATGGGGACAATTTCTATCGAAGACTCCACGGCACTGTCAATTCGCCTGATTGAGCTTTGACTCTATCACCCGACTTTAAAGCGGCCACACCCGAAGGCGTACCGGTAAAAACAGCATCACCTGCTTGTAGGGGAAAGTGTTTTTTAAGATAGCTGAGTAATTTCAAGGGGGGGAAAATCATGTCACGGACCCAGCCTGTCTGTCTGAGCTGTTCGTTGACGAAAAGCTGAAATTGAAAGGATTGCAGTTCATCAGCAGATTCTAGTTTTTGCCAAGGACCTAAAGCTGAAGAGCCTTTAAAAGCTTTGCAAAGTTCCCAGGGCTCACCTTTGGATTTCAGGTGATTTTGTGTTTCTCGGTCGGTGAAATCCAAACCCAGCGTCCAATGGGAAAATTCTAAATCATTGCCAAGTAGCAAAACGATTTCCAACTCATGATGAAAACTTTTAACAAACTCGGGAATTAATAGTTCTTGGCCCTTTTGTAAGGTGCCTTCACTTTTAGCAAAAATAAGGGGTTGAGTAGGAAGGGGGTTTCCCAATTCTTTTGCATGCTCAGAATAATTTCGACCCACACACCAAAAAGTCATAGTCCCTCGTATTTGATTAAAGACCAAAGTTCTTTTTTCTCAAATACCATATGCTGTGCCGATGGCCAATGTGTACACCTCGATAAATCGGAATCGGATTCAATCACATTTAAAAATTCTTCGATCCAATCATAATGAGTGCAAAAATAAATCACTTCATTGTCTTTGTGTAAAAGCATCACTTTGACTAAGAATTCTTGGATGCGAAATTTAAATTTATCTACACTTTCACCGGGGACTCGCTCGGTGAGTTCCGCTTTAATGATGGGTTTCATGCCGCAAGCCAATGCGAGAGGTTCTAAAGTTTGAATGGCTCTTTTTTTTGTTGAGACATAAATGACACTGGGCTTGGGTAAAAGCCCAGCTTTTACTTTGACAATAATTTTTTGTGACTGTTGAAGACCCTTCTCTGTGAGGGCAGGGTCAAAACCTTCTTTTTCTTTGTCACCGTGTCGAAAAATCACCCATTTCATATGGCTCAAAAGTACCGCCCAAAAGCTTGACTCCGCAAAGAGCTTCTGCGAATTTGACACCTTATGTCTTCTAAAAGAGTTCACCGTTATGTCACCAATGATTTCACTGTTCGAGCCGCTGCTGTGGATGCCACAGATGTGGTTCGTGAAATGCAAGCCTTACAAGGTACAAAACCGCTGGCCTCACTGGCTGTGGGCCGTGCCATGGTGGGTGCCATTTTGCTTGCAGCTCAGCAGAAACAAGGTCACCAAGTTGGGCTCTACATCAAGTGCCAAGGGGGACTTCGTGCTGTTTACGCAGAAGCTCACTTTGAAGGCCAAGTTCGTGGTTACACTCCACTGGGTCACTATGAACCAGCCAGCTACAAAGATGGACTTAATTTAAAAGAAGCCATCGGTGAGGGTTATCTAACGGTTGCAAGGCACCAGCCTTTTCAAAAAACTCCTTTTCAAGGAACAGTGAAACTTGTGACCGGTGAAATCGGTGAAGACATTGCTCATTATTTAATTCAGTCCCATCAAATCAGAAGCCTTGTTTCCTTGGGTGTTTACATTGATGTTTACGGCCAAGTGCGTGCAGCTGGCGGAGTCATCATCGAAGTGATGCCGGGTGTGGAAGATGATGTGGTCGATAAAATCCAAAAAAATGCAGACGCTCATAAATTACAAGTTTCACAAATGCTTTTTGATGGAGCTTCGCCGGATGATTTGGTGAAACCTTACTTACAAGGTTTACCGTATACAGAGCTAGATCATAATTATCCATTGAACTACGCATGTCCGTGCACCAAAGACCGCGTGGTCAGGGCTTTAGAAACTTTGGGACTCGAAGATCTTGAAGATATGATTCAGAAAAAAGAAAAGGCCGATGTGACTTGTCAGGTTTGTGGCCGTCCCTATGTGGTCGAAGTGGAAGAACTTGTAGAGCTGAAAACTCAGCTCTACAAAAACAGTCTTAATTAGTTTTCAGTTTTAGCTTTACTGGCTTGCATGGCTTTAAGTTCGGCTTTGCAGATTTGTACTTTTTCTTCGTACTCATCTTGTCTTTGCATCAAAACTTTTTTGTAACCACGAAAACGAGTGATTCTATCTTTTAAAAACTCTTCGCTAATGCCAACGAGTTTTTCTTTTTCGTCTAAGCCGATTTTCCACTCTTCTTCTTTATCAGTGACTCTGTCGATGGGCTCAGTCCAGCGAAGTTTTCCATCGCCACCATTTTTAGGATCTGAAGTGTCCAGTTTACATTGACGAAGAACGCCGTACAGTCCCAAAGAACCATATCTGCGATTACCGTAAACTCGGTCTTCAAGTTCATAGGTTTCGTTTTGAAGTTTACGAACTTCTTCGTTCATTTGAACTTTTTTAGTCACCACCATATTGCCATCGTCGTTGATGCCCACTTGGGTTTCGCCGTCGATTTGGCCTTTGCTTTCGATTTCGGTTTTCAACTTTTCTGCCTTGTGAGTCTTACTCGAGCATCCGGCTAAAAAAAGGGCTGCTACAAGTGCGAGGGTCCATTTCATATTGATCTCCTTTTGGTAAGTGACAGGCTTCCATATATGGAACCCAGTTGTCTAGATCTGCCGGCCCATGACAGTTCACCGCGCGGGCAGAGGCTGGGAGGTAAATCCCCTGTGGCCCCTTAGATGTGTTGTAGGTAGGTGTGTGGCTCAAATCTCGGTCACCAGGATTCTGGTCGTCGAGCCGATGTGTCTTAATGATACACATAGCAGGAGCTGTGCCAGGCCAATTTTATTAATAGTTTCAATTGTTTAAATGACTGGTGCCAGAATGGGTACGACCAAGATCCAGGCTCAATTGTTTTTTTGCCACCAGCTCAATCGCGTAAAATCCATTGTCAAAAGGTTAGTCACCACTTTCTTTAAAGATCCTGGGCACTTATGCATTTTTCTACTAAAGGCTGCAGTGTTCTCAATTTGAGTGAGCTTTTAAGTCGAGCACAGAGTATCTGAGACGGCCTCCAGCTTGTAATAAAGCCTGGTAGAGGTTCAATGAAAACGAAGAAACTGCTAGCACTTTTATTTTTAAGCTTGGGCTTGATTGGTTGTTCAAAACCTAAAAGTGAAGATTCCTGTGGATTCGTTCAAAATGTCTACGGAGAAAGAGTCTCTTGGAAAGACAATTTACCCGTGAAAATGTGGTTGCATGCCTCTGTTCCTGCTGAATTTGAAGTCTCCATTCGTCAAGCCGCTGAAACTTGGAACAGATCCCTAGGGAGAACAGCTTTGGTTATCGAAACCCAAAGATCTACAGGATCACTGGCAGGCGGGCGTGATAATCAAAACGTGATCTATTTTTTGAACCAGTGGGAGCGTGATAAATCCTCTGAACAAGGCCGAACTTCATTGTACTGGGTAGGGGATCAGATCCAAGAAGCTGATATTCGCATCAATGATTATATCTACAATTTTTATAGCACAAATCCGCAATCGGGCTTTGTAAGTATGGAGTCACTGGCTTTGCATGAGTTAGGGCATGTGTTGGGGTTGAAGCATGAAGATGCGTCACCCAGTGTCATGGCCACCTATTTGAGAGCAAACCAAGAACGCAACCAACTGCAACAGAGTGATCAACAGAGCCTGGATTGTGAATATTAAAAAAGTAGATATGTAAAAAAGACATGTCAGTAGAAATAAGTTGAGAACAAAACCCAGACCTTTCTAAAGTAGTAGGTCGGGGAATTAAAGGAGCAAGAAAATGAAAACGAACGAAAACATAACACAACACAAACAAATCGCTTCTTACCCTGTGTACAACGAACTTTCCGACACACCAGTGACTTACACCACTTTGCAAGAAGAGTTCGCTTCTCGCTTAGCCTTAGTTGAAGATCTTCATAAACGATTTCATTTTATGATCGGTGAATTAAAGTCTGTAGGACTCAAATCTCAGAACGATGATTCTAACTAGTTAATTATTTCAAACCACAAAACAAGCTGCTTTGTTTCGTGAAAAACGGCTTTGTCATATCTTTTTTTAAAGCGATCAAAGACCAGCCTACACCTTGTTTTTTAATTAACTGCACTGTGACCTTGCTATCACTGTCTTCAAAAACCAAGTGGATTTTTTTATTATCAACATTACATTGTGAAATAACTTGTTCGGAATTGGCTTTAAAGCCTAGGAGAAACTGAACCTGCAGTGGATTTCCTTCCGCATTGAAATCAAGTCCATCTTTAGAAATTTCCATCTCTAAACGACAATCAGTTTTGTGTCTGGATTCTCCAATCATGGTTCGTGTTGAAAGACTTGGCCAAGTTTTCTGAATGGAAGACACGCACTGTGTAGCGGAAATATTTGCCATCAAAAGTTGTGGTAATAAGGTCAGTGCTAAAAATGCAGTGGTTGTGATCATTGGTAACATCGGCTTTTCCCCCTTGCCTTGGGGCTACTCATAGCTTGATTCAAAAATTCCCTCTAGTGACAAAATTTTGTACAGCAGGATTTACAATCGAAGTGACGTTCGTCGCCTTTGAGGGAGAATTGAGGACGTCCCCGAGTAAATTAAGGCCGCAGAAAGCTGTGTAGGGGGCAGCAAACGTTTTTAATCAGGCGGGTGTTTTGCAATCCCATAACTCAATATGCACAAAATGATGGAAAATTTTTATCAACAAATCGATGGCGTACTAGAATCTGATTACGGAGATTACTTAAGGCAAGTGAACTATCATTTGAATAATTTGAAAGAAGAAGTGGAAAGATTGCCGTACGAAGATGTTTGCTGCCAAGTCACAATTTCTCAACATCATTTACTTTATCAAGACACAGGCGGAAGAAGTCTGACACATAATCGATTGTTAGAGGATATTAAAATGGCTAGTCAGTTGTTGGATGCTCATCAACAAGATGGTGAGTCAAAATTCATGAGGGCTAGTCAAAGTTTGATGTAGTCATTTTTTAATTTGTGATTCCTAGGTATTATGATTATCTTCAAACAATTGCTGATAAACGAACGAAGGAGTTCAAGTATGTCATTATTACTAGGTGATATTGCCCCTAACTTTCAAATTGATTCACAAAATGGAAAAATTGATTTCCATGAATTTATTGGTAACTCTTGGTGTTTCTTTTTTAGCCACCCCGCTGATTTTACTCCGGTTTGTACAACTGAAATGGGAAGAACTGCGCAATTAGCTAGCGAATTTAAAAAAAGAAACGTAAAGCCATTGGGTCTGTCGACGGACTCTGTTGAAAAGCACAACAAGTGGATACTTGATATTAATGACACTCAAAAAACGCATCTTGAATTTCCTATCGTAGCTGACACCGATCAGAAGGTGGCCAAGCTTTATAAAATGATTCACCCCGAACAAAGTGGAACAGCCACTGTAAGATCAGTATTTATTATTGATCCTAACAAAAAGATCAGACTTACAATGACTTATCCGATGTCAGTGGGAAGAAATTTTGATGAAATACTCAGGGTGATTGACGCTTTACAAACGACAGATAAATTTGGTGTTGCAACACCGGCTGATTGGAAAGTGGGCAATCGAGTGATCATTCCACCGAGTGTGACCGACGAAGATGCCAAGAAAAAATTCCCACAAGGATTTGAAACAATACGCCCTTATCTTCGCACAACTGAAGTCAAATAAGACTTCAGTTGTAAATTAAAATTTAAATCAATCGTGTTATGCAAAGAATTCTTCATTTACAATTTTGTCATTTTGAACAGTATAGACTGCAATTTCTGACATATTCTTCCGTACACCATCAGCTTTATTTGTAACGTCATACTTGAAGCTGACAGAAAATTGATCGCCGTTAACATAAGGTCCATCAATTACGGATGAATTCACTTGTTGATTGATTTCCCACCACGTATTTTTACTGCGAATAGCATCAAGCCCATGTTTAACCATGGGCTCACCTGGCATTTTTTTGGGCTCTACGCTTACAATGTGTTCAGAGTATAAAGTCTCGAGTGCCTCTCTATTTTTATTTTGTTTGCAAAGGTTAACAAGCTTTACTCCAGTTTCATAAGTTGTCATAGGATCTCCTGATTTAAAAACATTGTTCAAAATAACCTCAAATGATTGATAGACGAGTCCATTTTCCCCGCTTAATGAAGAAATTTTGTCTCTCGATCGATAAGTTTAATTTTTGCAATTTGCTAGCCGCGAATACGTCCTAGAGGTCCGAGTTTCGTTGATCGCTTAACCATCAACCAGCCCTTTCACTAGGCACCGCCCCATTGCTTATTGCATTCACTGCTCTTCAAGGGGGGGCGATCACTTGCATCTGCTTGTTAAAGCCCAAAACCTGGAAGGTTTACAGAACTTCTTCAGGGTCCTTGCAGGGCAGACAGCTCAGCGAATTTTAAAAGAATGTCCTCTGAAGTTAAGTGCGGGCGGTGCCTCTCAAAAGCAAAAAGGGTGTAAGAAGAACCAGCGCAAGTTCTGGAGTTATCTGTTGTACTCTAGGATCGTCAGCTGGGGACAAGAGTTCAAGCGTGTGGCAAGTTACATTCAAAAAAATACTCTTGAGTTACTACAAGTCATAGCTTATCAGCCGAGGTCTAATAGTAAGAGAAGTAATTCAAGTTAAACAAATTTTTATTGATTTAATTTTTTGCTGTCGATCATTCAGTCAGCTGTCTGGATTTTTATTGTCAATTAACTGAGTCTCATTTTGATAAACTTAAAAACCCGAAATAAATTCAAGTGTTAGTGGTGACTTATTATGAGTCACCACTTGGCATGGCTTGCATGCATAGAGTTGTGTCACTCAATCTTTATTTAAGGAGTTTTTCCAGATGAAAAAGTTAAATTTAATAGCTTTTGTTATTTTGTTATCTCAATTGTCTTTTGCTAACGGAAACCGCATGAATGGTGAGCAGTGGGATCGTCATTTAGACCGTCTTGATCATATTCAAGCCTCAACTGAAAAGTATCCCGATCGTACCGTTTTGCAAACCACAACACCAGACGGTCAAATCATTGATGTGGTTAACCGTGTTACTGGCAAACAAGTCACAGTTGGTGATCTTCGCAACCGAAAAAAGATTAATTTAACTTATGATCAATTGGGTACCCGTGCCCGATCAGTAGGGTCTAAGGCTTTAAAGGCTCTTGCTCCCGTGGCGTTAGTTTCTTTATACTTTGGTTCTGGGGAATCCATGGCTGCTGAGGCTTTTTCTACACCAGTGGGAATTTCTGATGTAACAGCTTTTCAGAAACCATCCAACTTTTCAGTTGAACAGTTAGGTGCCATTGAAATCGGAGAAGGTCAGAGGTAATTAGGGATGGAGGCCTTTTGTCATCCTTAAAAGACTTAAGGCCACTGATCCCACCATCAGTGTAGAGGATGCAATCGCCCCCCACTGAGCTTCATCGTAAATCTGCTCTAATTTTTCAAAATTGCAAACTTTCGACTTTAACATTTCATTACTCACTGCCTGAGTCGAGCAAAAGCTGACTCCATTTTGATAAGCTTGGAAATTTTTAATCGATATAGAGCCCAAGGTGGCAGCTCCTGCTAAGGTCATTTTTTTTAGTTGTCCTTCAAGAATTTTTTTTCCCATGATTGTTACGCCAGGTCCACTGAGGCTTGCCATTCCAGACACCATGGCTAAATACAAAGGGAACTTTTCATACTGTATTTCCAGGTTTCTATAAATTTCGCTGACCACCAGACAAGCATCACCTTTTTGAGCCTCAGGTAATTCAGTGATGGCTTCTTTCACATAATCAGCCATAAGTAATAGTTCTTGTTGTGGATTTTTTAATAGTTCCAATTGATCGAATTGATTTTGGCTTTGTAAATTTTTAAAAGCCTGATGCATATTTTCTTTGGTCACTTCTTTATCAAAAAATAACAAAGTACGGGTTGTAGAAATCAGGCTGTAGTAGGCAGTCCTAGCCGCTTCAGGGGATATCGTTTGAGCAAGTTCATTACGGGTTTTAATTTCATCCTCTGATAAAGGGCTTAGTTCTATTTGCTTAGTTTTTCCCCAAAGGCTGGGATAAAAATTTTGATACAAGTTGTCGGTGAAGGGTTTATCGTGCTGGATGTTGTCACTTTGATCAGCCAGACTTTTCAAGACCCGCATGGTTTTTAAGCGGTCTTGAAGCTCGGGCATAAGGATGCTAATAAACTTTTCACAGCCAGTGGGTGGTTTCTTTGCAGTGCAAACGACTGCGTTATCGATAATAGTTTTTTGGTTGTTCACATCCTTTTGAATTTTTTCAGTTATTTTTTTTTGTAACTGATCCACTGTGATAGCGGCCGGGTGGGGAAGTTTATTGATTCCTCCAAAAGGTGACACCTGATGCTTATCGCATGCAGTTTGGCTTTGATTCCATTCATTCAATTTTTCGATGCTAACACTAAAGCGATCTAAACGATCCACTGGATTAAAAAAATGGCCCGTTTCTTTTAAGGTTTGAATCTGTGAGGCTGTCCACTGACTTTTTTTCCCCTGGCATTCGGGCCAAGCTTTCACTGTCTTGGGGCTAAGCCCCCAAGAGGGGAGGATGAAAAGGGTTTGAATAAGGAAATAAATCAAACCTACCCCTTAGGAATTTTAAAAACGATAAAGTCTCCATCGCGCTCTCGTATCATGGCCTCGGCCACCACGGGCCGCTCAAACTGAAACTCTTCTCTAAAGCTTTGATAGTTATCTGTTGTGACTTTCTTATCAGGGTCATCAATTTTATCATTAAAGGATCGTTGGCCAGCGATCACGGCTTTGTTGCGGTCGATGATCACTTTAATATTTTCTTTTTCATGCTCAGGCACAAAAGCTTTTAAAACATAGGAATCCGATGTTTCATTCAGCTGTGATCCTCGGTCATTGACCCGGTAAAAAGGATCTTCCGCTTTTCCAGAGTACTGCTGAAGCTCAGCTGCAAATTTTCTTTTTTCATTCAGAAGCTGCTTTGTTAAGTTTCGATTCTGAATATCCAATGAAATTTGGTTATCACGCTCGTTCAGTTCATATTTTTTTTGAAAATGCTTTTCTTGGCTTTTTGCTAATTGCTCTTGCTTTTCTTTTTGGTGCCCTAGTTTTTGAGTATAGGTTTCATTCAAACGCTCTTCGCGGTTTTGCCAGTTCTTTTGCTGTTTTTCATAATCATTTGAAAATTCGGCTTCTACTTTTTGGATTTTGAGTTCTTTGTTTTGTTTTTCATTTTCAATGGCACTGTCGCCGCGGGCTCTGAGATCTTGAACTTGCAAGTCATAATCCATTTTTAGTTTTTCAGTGGTGATTTCTCCGCGAGCGATTTCTTTATCCACAGTTAATTCGTTTTGATTACGAATGGCTTCAATCTGTCTGCTTTGTGTTTTTTTGTAATTTTCAATTTGCTCTTTAGTTAACTTTTTTGTGCTTTCAATTTGCTTCTGACTGTTGTTTTTAGCGAGCTCGACCGAGCTTTCAGCGTGCTCATTGATTTTATTAATTTTGTCTTTTTGGCTTTGATCAATCTTTTCTACAACTTCAGATCTTTCTTTTTGCATTTTGTTGATCTGTTGTCGGTAGGCCTCTTCCATTTTTTCAATTTGTGATTTTCCACGTTCTGAAGCTATTTTTCTTCGCTCAGTGAATTGCTCGACAGTTTCACCTTGTTTTTTTTGAATATGATTAATGGAAGCTTCATTTTGTCGTTGTAAGGCTTGTTTTTTTTCCAGGTATTGTTCTTTGATCTGATCAATTTCAGACTCTTGCCCTTGAACTAATTTCTTTTTCTTACGGTGATAGTCCGTTTGAATTTGTGTGAGATCGTCTTGAGCTCGAGTTCGAGCGTTGTAAATATCTGCTGACATATCTTAAATATATCATGGGGTGTTCTGATTTGAGACGTCATCCGCCGGAATCTGGGCCTTTCGCGGGTTGGGGCATAGGTCTAGAAAATTTTCAGTTCGCCCCTTACACATCCAGGTGTCAGTGTATTCAATTTTCTCGTTCGATTGTAGGGGGTAGAGTTCTTTGTACTGAAGTGGGTCCAGGGTGCTGGCCACCGATCTTGATGAGGCTTCTGTATAAATGCGCAAATCAAAAACTCGGTACTCGGCTTTAGATTGAATGGAGTAAAGTAAAAATGGATAAAGCAGAAGAGTCTTCACTCTTCTGCTTTTCGGACACGCGGTCCGTAAACTTAATTTTGAATTTTCATTTAGGGCGTTGTCAGCTCAATCGGTGCTGAAATGGCTCGACCTAAGTCCTCTGATACGGCGACACCTTGAATTGAATAACTTGTTTGTGACACTAAACCGCTGATTTGAATACTATGATTCGTTCGCAAGATATTATCAGTGGCCGTCAGTCTTGAATCTCCTGTTGCAATGTTCACAACGAGAGCTTGAGAAGTGGACGGAATATCCGTTGTCCATGCCACAAACACTTCATTGGCTGTCACTTCTGTCACCCTAAAGTTCGTAATCGTTGGATTCGTTCCAGGTGAGCACGGATTGTACTGAGTGCTTTCGTCAGCTTCCCGTGGTAAATAAAAATTACCTTGGCTGACCACGTTCCAACCGCGATTAAATAAATTGCTGAATTCCACAGTGGGACGAGAATTATTATTGGGATTAAACCAGTACTCGTTACCAGAAACTCCACAGCGTAAATCCTGACCAGCATTTACACCATCAGCTAATTTTCTCCATAACAGAACATTGGAAATGTGAAAGCGTGGTCCTTGGTAATAAAGAACTTCAGCTTCTAAAGCCGTATCTCGAGTCATCGTAATTCTTGATGATGAGCATCCTAGTTTTGTGGGATGGTCTCCGTCATTAGCTACAATTTCTCTCCAAGCTCCATTTTCTTTGATTTTCATAACAGCGCCGTCATCACTTAAAAGTGCAAATTCATACACACCTTCAGCATCATTGGGAGCCAATCTGATTGTTGTGTTCATTTTCAGACCAAAGAACTCGATGAGTTGTTGGCCTTGATCGTCTTTTAATACACCACTGGTTTGTGTCGAAAATCCCGCAGTGAACATGCGAGTTGGCACAAACATCTCACTGAAGAATAAATCCACAGGAGACTGAGTCGTGTGTTTAATATAGTCTTCAGCTTTGTAGTATCTCAGCTGATCACTGGATTTATAAAAAAGTTGACCTTTGATTCCCTGCTGAGGAGAAGTGCCGCCACTTCCTCCGCCTGTGGGATCACAGACAACCTTATCCATTGGATAAGCATTAATATCATAAGTGTGAAAGTTAACTTCCTCTGCAGGCGTTCCGCTTCCATTTCTTCCATCACATCCAACAACGTACCACATTGTGAGTACACTCAATATTGCCACAGTGTTCTTACGTGAGCTTGTGGTTCTCATGAGGTCCTCCATCTATTCTTTTAATAGAATACAGAGACTTAGGTCTAGGTTGTGGAAAAAAAGGACACTTGTTTAATAATAAGCCACCAAAAGTTCGTCAAAAAAAGACGAAATAACATTAAATCTCAAATGAGATATCAATTTGAAACGGATCTGACTTTTAATGAGTCAGGTCGTGGTTGGCCCTAACGGTGCTTTCGACAATATGAAAATAAGCCCGAACCACCATTTCAAAGGATTCCTTTTCTAAAGATTTTAGATAGGAAATCTTATCAAACAAAGTGGGCTTTTGGATTAGTTCCGTCATGACATCTTGGACCTTTTTCATTTTATCAAAATTGAAAAAGTCCGCATCATCTTTGACATGACGAAGAACATCCGCTAAAGATTTATTGTCAAAAAGAATGTGAATCCCTCTTGCCGAATGTGCCAATAGAGCTTCCATGCTCTCGAGATTTTTTTCTTGTACGACTTCAGACAAACTCCGCCTCCTTGCGTATGTTATGCCTATATTGATAGGCTGAGTGATCTAAGCTCAAAATTCAAGCACTCATAATGACGATTCTCGTCATAAATTCCATTGGAGCTTCTGACTGAAACAAGAGAAAATTTTAATATGAAAAATTCTAAGTCTCGAGCTCGCAAAAAAAAATCACCCAAAGAAACAGAATTGATCGTCATCGATGAAAAACAAGGATTGATCTTTGAAGATGAAAAAGCCCTCCATGGTTATTTTGAAAAGGCGATCAACCAATTGGAAAGTGAATATCTAGAGCTTCGAGTGAAAGATGATTTTTCTGATAAAGCCCAGGTGAAATTAGAAAAGCATTTAGAGGAAACCCTGGATACCCCAGACCAAATTTGGAAAGATTCACAAAAAATTTCTGATCTGACTTTGCATATTTTTATGAAAGAGATTCAGGTCAAATCCCAAGAGTTCACTTACATTGCTGTTTGCTATGTGACCGAAGAAGACCGAATCCCGACCTTCGTCCTGACTCATTTTCCGACACGAAATGAAAAGATGATTCAGAACTACCGCTCCGGTGAAATTATTTATGATAAAATTTTTGAAAAAGTGGTGGAGGGAGCCTTAGAAGGTGATTCCTTGTTGGAAGGGGATCCGCTAGCCATCGGACTTTATTTATCAATGCTTAAAGTCAGGTCTGAATTGGATATTCCTCAAAGCGAGTTTAAAAATTATTTTGAGCTCCGAGAGTCCACCATTGAAGATGCCGATGAAATTTGGCGCAAGTCTGACATGCATGGAAATCAAATGGTGGTCTTTATTAAAGAATTTCCTGATCACGCCACAACGGATCTGACTTATTTAACGGTAACCATTGAAGATGAAAAAAACGGCGTGCACACTTTATTGTTTTCGTTTCCAACAAATGATCCCACTTTGGTGGATCGCTACAGAATGGGTGAAAATCTTCAAGCCGAAGAAGTCACCCAAGAAAGTTCACACTAAAAGTTCCACCCAAGTGATGCCGTCTCCACCATTTTCAGGAGCTCCTGCTTTCCATTTTTTGACATAAACAGATCTGGATAGATAAGTGCGAACAGCTTTTTTCAAAGCCTCTGTGCCATGGCCATGGATCACTTTTACACGGTCTTCTTTACGAGTGGCGGATTGATCCAGTGTGATTTCCAGTTGTTCAAGCGCCTCATCCACAGATTTACCGCGAAGATCCAATGTTCTGTCATCAGCGACAAGGGCCGCAGTAAAATTGGACGAGCCTCGAATGATTTTAGCAGTGGGGTTGGTTGATACTCCCGGTGGTTTAAGTTCAAACCAAGGGATTTGCAAACGTATAGAGTTAGCTAAAATCAAAACCTCACCCTTGGAATTGGGAAGACTTTGTACGATTCCATCCTGATTCAAAGCGGTGACAAAAACCTTTGTGCCTGGTGGGAACTTTTGTGCGAAATCCTCGGCCGTGGAAATTTTATTCTCCATCGTGAATGGCGTGGCCTTTACGATTTCTGGCAATGTCGATTTGATTTCACTTAAATTTCTATATTTTTTGAAAGTATCTTGAACTTGCGCTTGGCTAATGGCCTCTTCCACTTTTTTCTCTGCTTTTTTAATTTCTTTATCTAAGGCTTTTGATTTTTCCAGTTCGAATTGTTTTAGTTTTTGTTCATAATCTTTTTTTAATGCTTGGGCACTTTGTGATTCTTTTCGCCATACATTTTGAAGTTCCATCAGTTCTTTTTTTAGAACTTCCATCTCACTTAAGTTTTGCAGTCTTTTTTGGCTGACTGGCGATAAATAATCCATGGCTCTGGTAATTAAAGCAGGGTTGACGCCCACACGTTGGGCTGTTTGCAAGGCTAAAGAATCGCCGGCCACGCCTGGTAGAAATTGATAGGTGGGTCTACCCATCTGTGTGTTGAATTCAAGGCTACCGTTGAGAATACGACTGTTTTCAGGCCAGCCGGTTTTAAGTGGTGATAAGTGTGAAGTGATCACGGCGAACACATCATTTTTTTCAAACTCATCAATGAAGGATCTTGCCAGTGCAGAGCCTTCTTCAGGATCCGTGGAACCACAAATTTCATCGATTAAAATCAGTTGATCACTGCCTTTGGAGCTTGCGGCTTCATCAAGAAGTTTGAGGTGTGCTGCAAAGGTGCTGAGGTTTTCATCCACGCTTTGCGAGTCTCCGATAGCAACAACAATTTGTTTGAAAAATGGAAGTTGGGATCCGGGTCCTGTGCAAACGGGAAGTCCACATCTTGCCATTTGAGCTGCCAGGCCAACAGATTTTAACAAAATCGTTTTACCTCCGGCATTGGGGCCAGATAAAATCAGAATCTTTTTCTTTGTATCTAAAACAACTCGGTTGGGAATGACTTTTTTACCAGCCAGTTGTAGCAGGGGATGCCGGACTTCATCTAAGGAAATGGTGTGATCAGAGAATTGAATGGGTGTGGCTTGAATCAATGTTGAAAATTGTGCTTGAGCGAGCCTGATGTCAGAGGCTTCCAAGGCCACACGGGTCATTTCAAAACTTGTGGTGAGTCCATGAAGGTAGTAGGAAAGTTCAGTTAAGATTCTTTCTACTTCCTCTTCCATTTCTACTTCAATCTGCCGAAGACGGTTGTTCATGGGGATGACTTTTTCTGGTTCCATGAAAACAGTTTGCTTCGTTTGCGATGAGCCGTGGATCACGCCGGGAAGAAAACCCTGCATGCCCGATCTAACGGGAACCACCCAGCGACCTTCACGGGTGGTCACAAACTTATCTTGCAGTTTATTTTCCATTTGATGATCTTTGACCAGTCGATCCATGGTGTTTTGCACGTCCCTGGACAGGCGCTCTTTTTCAGTGAAAAGTTGATAAAGTTTTTCTGAAGCATCATTACGAATATCACCCTGGGGAGTTAACACTTGATCAATGGCACTTAGAGGTTCTGAGGCCTCCATCATTTGATCTTTTAAAGATTCTGTCCAAGGATTCAGATGATCTTTTAATACTTCTTTCAAAGCTAAAGCTTCTAAGCAAAAAGATCTGACATCTTTTAACTCTAAAGTTTTTAAGACAGCTTTCTTTTTAATTTTGATCATCCAGGTTTCAAATAAATCTAAACTTTGCATATGGGGTCTGATGCCACTGGCAACAATGGAAAAAGCAGACTCAATTTCTAAAAAACTTTTTTGTGCGGCGGCAGGTGTATCCAGTGGTGCTGTTTCACTGATTTTTTGTTGTGCGGATAAACTTGTGGCATAGCCTTGAATTTTTTGAAGGATCAATTCCCAATCAAGAGCCTGGAAGTTAAACGTTTTTCTTTTTTCGCCCATGATAGTGAAGTCCTCCTAGAGACCCCAACAAAAACACAAGGTGAAGGACCCAGTCAAGATGCCCGTACTTCATATAAAAAGTCTGCCGTTGAGGGGGCACGGGAAGCTTCACCATCTCAAACCACTCTTGACCCAGTGGTGATTTCATTAAAACGGTTCCTGTTTCACTGATCACAGAGGACTGACCTGTATTTGTAGAGCGGATTAAGGGTCTGCGTGTTTCTATGGCTCGGGCCCACGTCATGGTCGCATGTTGAAAGGGTTCAAAGGTTTTTCCAAACCAAGAGTCATTGGTCACATTGACGATCAAATCAGCACCTAAGCCTGCTCCCTGCCTTGTGAACCAAGGGTACAAACTTTCATAGCAGATTTGTGGGGCCACAAAATAAGTTTTGTCTTCAATCTGAAGTTTTTTAATTTGTGGACCGGGGCCTGTGGCAAAACTTGAAACAAAGGGAAGTAGATCATAAAGCCAGGGGAAGACATCGCCAAAGGGAAGGCGTTCACCAAAAGCCAGTAGCTGACTTTTTCGGTAAGCGGAGTCTGTGAGCTGCCCTTGAGCATTGAAAAAAAACAGTCCGTTATAAACTTGATCGGTGCCAAATTCCCTGGAGTAGGCCCCTGTGATCAAAGCTTTGTTCCAAGTGAGTATTTGTGAACGCAGCTGAAGCTGTCTGGTTCTGGATAAATAATCCACATCCAAGTAATCGGCTAAGGCTGTTTCTGGCCAAACAATCAGTTGGGTCTCTGGAAAACTTTGTAAAGCTTTGTTGGTCAGTGCAAAGTAGCGATCCATGACGGCCT
The DNA here is from genome assembly GCA_001464795.1 of Bdellovibrionales bacterium Ga0074139. Taxonomy (GTDB): domain Bacteria; phylum Bdellovibrionota; class Bdellovibrionia; order Bdellovibrionales; family Bdellovibrionaceae. The sequence goes on along the minus strand of LNEB01000008.1, from coordinate 138,496 downwards.
GTTGAATTTCGCCTTGGTTCGCTTTTAAATTTTTCTCGGCCAATACTTTATCAAGTTGGCCGATATTAGCTTGAACAATCAGAACATTGATTGATGACTCTGATTTTACATCAGGTTTCATGACAGAGCCTAAAACAGTGAGGCAAAAAAATAGAAAAACGGCAAAGCCCACAGCCAAACCACTTTTTGCTTTAGATTGAGAGTAGTAATAAGCGGCCACAGCCATGACGGCATTGATCAATAATATCAATCCTGACAGGCCACTAAAGCCAATCCATTCAGCCAATTGAAAGGCCTCAAGTCTTGAGAAAAGTAACGAGTAGCCCACATGCCATGGGAAAATCATCGGCCAAACACGTTCAAGAAGATTTGTTAGTAAGGCATAAAAAAGAAAAACCATGGGAACTGGCCAGGATCTGTTTTTGTTAAGAAAATAAGTGATCACAAGCGCTAAAGGGATATGCAAGTGCACGAAGGTCGCAAAAAGTAGCAAAGCCGGCACAGCCAGCGCCCATGGTAAGTTGCCAAAGGCATGAGCTGTGTAGGCGATCCAATGAAAACCGATCAGGCTAAGAGTGAATTGAGTGATCCAACCCGCAAAGAAAACCTGTTTCCAAGAAGTCAGTCGTGTACCAAGAATCCACAAAGGGACGAAGCAAAAAGTCAAAGCCCAAGATCCTAGGGGAGGGTAACTGAAGGCTATTAAAAAACCACTTAAAAAAGCGAGATGATACTTCTTGAGTGCTTGAAAAAAATAAGTCACACTCTTGAATGTAGGGGATGCATGATCACAGAAGCAAGTTATGATTTAAAATTTTCAAAGTTCAACGATGCTGTTTCGTGTCCTCAGTGCAAGCAGGCTTTTCAAATTTTGAACCCTCAAGAAGGTCTTATTTACTCTTGTCACTCCTGTGATTCTCAGTTTATTTTATTTAAAAAAGATCGCCACTACGAAACTTCCCTTTGGTCAGAAGATGATATTCTTAAAAAAATTCTTGAAGTTCCAACGGCGGTGGGGCCTTCGCAAGTGTCCAGACTGTGGAAAGCGGCTTTCCAGAATTTAGATAATCCTCAGTCCCACAGGGACTTTGTCGATCTGTGCCGACGAATGAACCATCTTGATTGCGCCCGTGATAAATATAAACTTCTTAAAATTTATATGAACTGGGAGCAAATTCCAGCAGACGTGAAAGAAGTGCTCTATCCCACTCCACAAGTGGAAGCTCTTTGGAAACAAAGACTTCCTTGGGGGCTGCTGGGTCTTTCGGCTTTGTTTGTACTTGTGGGACTTCTTCACCCTGGACTTAAAAATATGTTCGGTGCAGGTGTGATCATGGCTGTTTTAACATTTGGTTTCTACCGCGAAAAACTTAAAATCTAAGGCGAACCTGGGTTCAGTCCTAAACGATCTTTTCTAACTCGGCTTGAATCTTCTTCCTCTGCTTTTTGTAAAGCCTCAATCAAACTTTTTCCAAACTGAGCTGTGGCTCCTAGACCTGAGTTTTCGATCTGTTCACTTAAAACTTTGACCTGACCAGAATTGGTGGCTCTGACGCCAGAAGCTGTCAAATCCTGATCTAAAATGGTTAAAGCTTTGTAAAGGTTGAGCTTCCTAGAGCTTTGAGTTTTACCCGTTAAGCTCTCAAGAGCATCACCCGTGGACAAAATATATTTTCTGACATCTGTGTATTTGAAGCCAGCCTGATGCGATAAAACTAAGGCCGCTCCACCAGTCACAAAAGCTGTGGCTTGAGAAGTTCCGGTCATAAAACCGTAGGCATTGCCAGGTAAAGTGGAGATCACATTTTGCCCCGGGGCTGCGATATGCACACTTTCTGTTCCCCAATTACTTGAAGCCAGAACTTCAATGGAAGGATTAAAAGCGGTGACAGAGATAATATTATCTAAATTGTAATCAGCAGGGTAATAGGGAATTTTATCAGAATTCGAACGCTCGTTACCAGAAGCTGCTACAAACAGAATCCCTTTTTTTCTAGCTTCATTAACAGCATCAAATTCTTCCTGAGAATAATCCAAACCGCCACCCGAGTAATTAATAATGTGGGCACCCATTTTGACTGCATAGTGTATGGACTTAATTGTATTTTTTAAATTATCCGAACCCGGTGACTGCGGATCAAAGTATTTCAAAGTCATAATGGAAACCTCGGGCGCGATTCCTACAATTCCTGTGTTGTTATTGGCTTCAGCAGCAATAATCCCAGTGATATGGGTGCCGTGACCGTGATTATCATTTAATTGATTATTATTTCTAACAAAATTCCAACCGTGGACATCATCAATAAAACCATTGCCGTCATCATCCACTCCGTTGGTAGATTTGTTACGACCTTTAGAATCCGTTCCTATTTCACCCACATTTTTCCACAAATTATTTTTTAAATCTTCATGTTGAGTGTCGAGACCTGTATCGATGACGGCGACAATTATTTCCCTAGAGCCCTTAGTCACTGACCAAGCCCTGGCTGCATCGGATTTTTTTAAACCCCAGGCTTGTGCAATAGCAGGATCATTAAATAAAGCACTGGGTTCATTTTCAATTTTTGTTAATTTTTCTGTGATTTTGGAATCTTCTAAAGATCTGGCACTTAATGACTGAGCTTTTCCGGAAGTGGAGCTTCCAGAACGAAATTGCGTATGATTCAAGCCATCATCGAATTGGAAAAATAAAATCAATCCACCAATGAAAAAAAAGAAAAACCCTGCGATAGTTAAAGGGACAACAGTTGAACGCATTTCCACCTCGAGTTAACTAGTGGATTTATCGGCATTTGAGGCCTAAGCTGTAACTGGACCTTGAGTTTAAATGGGTTTTAGCCACTCCTCAGGAAAGAAAAATTCGGTACTCGAGTCGATTCTTTTGTAAATAATCTGATTTCTCAAAATGAGTCGCACATAACTACGAGTTTCCTCATAGGGAATTTCTTCGATGAATTCTAAAATATTTTTATTTTTTCTTCTTTTTTTCCAGCCTTGAACTGGATCCGAGCCAGCATTGTAGGAGGCAATAGCGAGAACCAAATTGCCTTTAAATTCTTTCAGTCTGTTTTGTAATTCTCGTGTGCCAATTTTTAAATTCAGTTCCGTATCAAAAAGTTCTGTGTCTTCCTTAAAAGTAATCTTTGAATCTTTGGCAATCTTTCGTGCCACTTTTGGCATCACTTGCATCAGACCCAAAGCATCAGTGCGGCTTCGTGCCATGGGATTAAATCCTGATTCTTGTCGAATTAAGGAAAGCACAAGTGAGGGTTCTAATTTGAGTTCCAAGGACTGGGCTTTAATTTGTTCAAGGTAAGGTGTGGGAAAAAGAAAAGGTGTGTAGGAATCATAGGCCGCTTGCCGTTTTTCGATAGGGGCTGAGCTTAATAAATAAGTTAAAGCATTGGTCAGCCCGGCTTGCCACATGTTTTCAATTAAGATCCTTTGATCTTTTTCTTTTTGTTCATAGAAGTTATTGGTGTAATTAGAAATAAAACTTTCTTGAAAAACCTTTTCAGAAAAATCCTCGGACCAACGCCATTTATCAGCGGCATCAGAATCAATTTTTGAATGATCCTTGATGGATGTTACTTTTAAATTCTTTGCAAACTGAAAAGGTTGAAAGGGTTTTTTTAACTCAAAATGACTAAGGGCTGAGTAATAACTTAAGGGATCTTCTTGGATGATTTGATTCCAAATTTCTTTGGCCTTTTCTTCACGCTTCAATTTTTGATGAATTTTTGCCATCCAGAACTGGGCCCGAACAAAAGTGAATCGGTCTGTGGAAGTGGCTGTGAACTTTTCTAGGACTTCCAATGATTTTGTCAACTTGTTGGTTCTATAAAGTTTCCAAGAATAAAAATTAATTAAATTTTTTAAAACGTCCGAATCCTCGGCTTTTTCTTTTAAAGCTTTTTCAAAAAGTTTTAAAGCCTGAGAGGTTTTATTTTGCTCATCTAAAATGCGGCCTTGAATAAAATAAAGATACTGTCTGGATACGGATTTTTTCCATTTTTTGTCGGCACGAGCTAGGACAGCTAAAGCGCTTTTTGTTTGTGAATAGGTCCACAGAATTCTTGCGTAATCAATCGAGTATTTTTCAGAATCTAATAAAGACAAACTTTTTAAAGTACTAAGCCTGGATTTTTTGTTTTGAAAAATTTGATCCAGCTTGAGTTGCTCTTCTAATAGCAAAATGCGTAAGTTTTTTGAAGGCTTGAGTTTTAAAGCTGATTTTACAAGTTTTTCAGCTTCTAGAGGTTGAAACTCAGAGCGATAAAACTGAGCAAGCTTAAGTAGTCCTTCAGGGTTATTTTTATCCACATCCGGAGGAACTTTGCAGTAGTCACTGAGTTTAAATTGAATAATATCTTGGTGCTTGAACTTTTTAACCCAACCTGCATTTTGCAGATCAGAACAGGCTTTTGCTTTATTAGTTAAGGAAGTTTCACGAATTTGTTGCCAACTTTTAATTATTTCTTCACGACTTTCGGCATAACCAAAAGCCGTGAAAAGAAAAACGATTAAAGTTTTAGCGAGCACGTTCAAGAGCTCGGATTCTTTCCTCTAGGGGAGGATGAGTCATCAAAAGTGCAGCGAGGCCACCCTTTTTTCTGTTGTCAGAAATTTTCATTGTGGCCAATTGATCTTTTTCATCACTATTGGCATAAGCCAATTGGGGGCTAACTTGCAAACGTCTTAATGCATTGATCATGTTTTCACGAGTTGAATACCTGGCACCGCCAGCATCCGCACGAAATTCCCTAGCGCGTGAGTAGTAATTCACAACCATGGAACCTAAAAGAGTGAACAGGATGTCACCGGCAATAGAGCATCCAAAGTAAACAACAGTACGGTATCTTTCATCCACTTGGCTGGAAATAATATTGGCTAAAATTCTTGAGAAGAATAAAGCAAAGGTATTCACCACACCTTGAATCAAAGTCATTGTGACCATATCACCGTTCGCGATGTGAGCCACTTCATGGGCCAGAACGCCGTCCACTTCACGCTCGTTCATCTGATGAAGAAGTCCCGTTGAGACAGCTACCAGTGAATTCGCTTTTGAAGGTCCTGTTGCAAAGGCATTCATGTCGGGGGATTCGTAAATTCCCACCTCTGGCATTTTAGGTAGTCTTGCTGCTTTTGCCATACTGTGCACGCGCTCGACTAAGTTACGAAGCTGTGGATCGGGTGAATTGGCAGGAATGATTTTCACTCCGTACATGGTCTTTGCCATCCACTTGCTGATCATGAGGGAAAAGAAAGCTCCACCGAATCCGGCCACACCACTGAAGACCACAAGATACGCTGTGTGACCTGTGATATTAAAATAAGTTCCTAAAATCGACCAAACCACACCCACTGTGGCCATGATTAAAATATTTGTTAATAAAAATAAACCGATACGCTTTAGCCAAACCATAGAATTAAGCTCCCTCTTTCAAAAGAAAGTTATATCACTAATCTGCTACGCTTTTAGAAAATGTCAATTCGAACCGGATTTAATTTTAACTGTCTTTTTTATAGACGGATCCAAATTGGAACCACTGGGCGAAGGAGAGGCCTTTATTTGGAACTTGAACTCGTTATCCACATAGTCAACGTAAACGGTTCCGCCAGATGTCAAACGACCGAACAGTAAATCATCCACCATAGGTTTTTTCAGCTGATCGTTGACAACTCTTTGCATAGGACGCGCTCCGTAAGCTTTATCATAGCCTAAAACCGAAAGTCTTTCGAGTGCGCTTGCTGAAACTTGTAAATCCACCCGTTGTGGCATCAAAGACATTTTTAACTCATCCACTGATTTTTGTGCCACCTTTAAAATAATTTCTTGATTCAAATCAGAGAAGGGAACGATAGCATCAAGACGGTTGATGAACTCGGGGCTGAAAGTTTTTTTCACAGCTTCAAGTGAAAGTCCTGATCTTGGAGCTTCCACTAATCCGATGGATCCTTTGGCCACACTTTCTGCACCTGCATTGGTTGTGAGAATCAAAATCACATTTTTAAAATCAGCCACACGACCTTGGCCGTCGGTCATCCGAGCAGCGTCCATCACTTGCAGAAGCGCTTGCGAAATATCAGGATGAGCTTTTTCAATTTCATCCAGCAATAGAACGCAGTAAGGTTTTTGGGTAACGGATTCAGTCAGTAGTCCTCCGGATTCAAAACCCACATAGCCCGGGGGCGCACCGATCAAGCGAGCCACCGAGTGTTTTTCCATGTACTCGCCCATGTCAAAGCGAACAAAGGGAATTCCCATTTGTTCCGCGAGTTGTTTAGCAACTTCAGTTTTTCCCACTCCTGTGGGGCCAGAGAATAAAAAACTTCCCACGGGTTTTGTCGGAGCTTTTAATCCAGCTCTGGACATTTTAATGGCAGCCACCACCTGTTCGATGGCTTTATCCTGACCGAAGATTAAAGCTTTTAGTCGCTTGTCTAAATCTTTGAGTTGAGTTTTTTCTTGAGCAGAGATTTGTGCAACCGGTAAGCCTGAAACCCTTGCCACTGTTTCTTCCACATCACGGCTGCGAATTTTTACAGACTCATCATTTGCGGCATGCATGCGCACAAAGGATCCTGTTTCATCCATCAGATCAATGGCTTTATCTGGTAGCGCCCCTGTTGAGAGGTGTTTAACACTTAAATCCACACAGGCTTCGAGGGAATCAACTGAGTAATCCACATTGTGATGCTTTTCAAAATTCTTTCTAAGACCCTTTAAAATTTCCAACGCTTCTGACCTTGAGGGCTCATTGATTGTGATTTTTTGAAACCTTCTATTTAAAGCTCTGTCTTTTTCAAAGTGCTCACGAAATTCAGCCTGTGTGGTGGAACCAATGACAGAAATTTCTCCGCGTCCTAAAACGGGTTTTAACAAGTTCGATGCATCCATGGAGCCACCACTGGTGGATCCTGCACCAACAACCGTATGAATTTCATCAATAAACAGAACCACATTTTTTCTTTTCATCACTTCTTTAATAATATTTTTAAGCCGTCCTTCAAAATCACCACGAAACTTTGTGCCTGCAAGCAAAGTTCCCATGTCTAAAGAATAAATTTCGAGATTGCGTAATTTTTCAGGCAAAGTATCACCCAGTAGTGCTAAGGCTAAGCCCTCAACGACTGCTGTTTTTCCGACCCCTGGTTCACCTATCAGAAGTGGATTATTTTTTGTTCGCCTTGATAACACTTGCAGCATTCTGGATATTAAGTTCTCACGGCCGATCACCGGATCCAGTTTTCCGTCTTTAGCTTTTTGAGTGAGATTCACACAAAAATTTTCCAGTGCTGATTTTTTTTCTGAATCAGATTGGCTTGAATCATCCTGGCTTTCGGCTGGGGCGGGCAGGGATAAATCTTTTTCAATCCCGTGAGATAGAAAATTGATGATATCAAATTGTGTCACACCAAACTGGGCGAGGGCATAAACAGCATGAGAGTCTTGTTCGTAAAATAATGCCACTAGCAAAGTGCCTTCGTTAACCTGTGATCTTCCAGAACTTTTCACTTGCATGGCTGCGCGCTGAAAAAGTCTGTGACAGGCCAGCGTAAATTCTGGCTGCCAGGACTGAAAGCCACCATAGGTTTCCACTTGCTCATCTGTGATCAATGGAGTTTTTTTTAAATAATCACGGAGGCGCTTTTTTAAAATGGGTACATCGACTTTTAAAGCTGTTAGAATTTCAGCAGCCTGGGGGCTTGCACAAAGGCTTAGTAAAATATGTTCTAAAGTAATAAATTCGTGTTTGGATTGTTTGGCAAGTTCTGCGGCTTCAGAAAGTCGTCTTTCAAGTTCGCGTGTCATCATGACTCACCCCCAGGTCCTTACTATTCTATTTCTTCCAGCGTCGATTTCAAGGGATGTTGATTAATTTGTGCAAATTGATTGGCTTGCATGACTTTCATCTCAGCCACTTCCAGCGTGTAAATGCCTGCTATACCTCGACCTTTTTTGTGCACATCTAACATAATTTTTTGTGCTTGCTCGTCGGCTTTGGCAAAAAATCTTTTCAAAACCAACACCACGAAGTCCATAGGGGTGTAATCATCATTTAAAAGTAAAACAGCATACATACGAGGTGTTTGAATCTCTGTTTGATCCACAACATCAACGCCTGTTTCATTTTGATTCGATGTTGTGGGGGCTGGGACTTTGGTCTTACTCATAGATGTTTGATCATGACTTGATTTATAAACAAGATCAACTCGACTTTAGACAAGCCCGCGATCATGGTCGGTGTGTCATGAATCATTATGAGATCACATCTTGCTAAAATATTAAAAAATCCTCACACTGTGTAGGTTAGAACTTTTAGACATCTGACTAAGTTCAAAACACTTTATAAGTTTATCAATTAACAAGACTAAAAATGGAGGTCTTCAAATGAACGTAAAAATGAATAATAAAGGTTTCTCGCTGATCGAGCTTATGGTGGTCGTTGCCATCATCGGAATCTTGGCTGCAGTGGCAGTTCCTTCGATCACTAAGTACACAGCTAAGTCTCGTCAGTCCGAGGCCAAAGCACAACTTTCTGGTATTTACACTGCTATGAAAGGTTTCCAGACAGAGTACAGCAACTACGACACACGTTTTTCTACAATTGGTTTCGGTCCTGAGGGTGATATGCGCTACAACGTAGGTTTTGCGGATGCTTTGATTGCAGCTGCGGCAGACGTACAAAGCTGGGGCTTTACCTTGGCGGCTCCACTAGCTGTAACGACTTCAAATACTGTAGATCACTGCGGACTATTAGGTGCGGCTGGAGATGCGAATAACCGTTGTGATGTTAGACCCGTGGGCGGTGTGGTAGCATCTGTACCAGATCCTGTTGGCGCTCGAACGAACAATACCTTCAGTGCTGAAGCGCGTGGTGTTGTGAAAGACGGCGGTGCTGTTGACGGTTGGGCTATTGACCAGAATAAATCAGTAACTCAAATTTCTGACGGTGTGAACTAATCTGGTTTAGTTTTTAAATGTTAAATGTATTTAAAGAGCGGGCTCGTCCCGCTCTTTCTCATTTGAAAATTCACAAATCTAAATGTTAAGATCAATCGCATGGTTCTCAAGTTTTGTTTTTTATTAAGCTGTACAGTGTTTTTAGTTTCTATTCAGCTCATGAGCTCAGCTCTGGTTCAATTTCAAAGTGTAAAAGATCTCATTCCACCGCCACCCAATGTGGAAAATTATTCTGTGGGTTTCGCACCCCAAATTGCAGATGTGTTATGGATACGGGCCATTCAAGATTTCGATTACTGTGAAAATCAAATTGCTGAAAACCAATGCAAAGGAAATTCCTGGTTGTATCATATGTTAGATGCGATCACACGCTTAGACCCCGAGTACCGAATGCCCTACGCCATGGGGGCCCTGGCACTTTCTGTTCTTATCTCTGACATCGAAGGGGCTTCAAAACTTTTTGATAAAAGCGTGATTCAGTTTCCAACGGATTGGAAAATTCTTTACCGAGCAGCCTATCATGCTTTGCTTGAAGAAAAGGATCAGCTGAAGGCAGCTTACCGGTTTGATCAAGCTGCCAATTTTGGTGCCCCCATTTGGTTGAAAGGCTTGGCCGGGCGGCTTTATGCCAAAGAGGGTAGAAAAGAAGACGTAGAAAGACTGGTGCAAGAACTTTCCAATTCTGAAGAAAATAAAATGATTGCAGAAAGAATGAAGCGCCGAATTCAAAAGGGCGAATAAAAAAATCTTCAGAGTTTGACAAAATAACAAGCCCGCCCCATATTCTTCAAACTTATGTCAAGCCCACGTGATTTTTATGAAATTTTAGGGGTCTCAAAAGAGGCCGATGCAGATACCATTAAAAAAGCTTACCGGAAGCTTGCCATGCAGTTTCATCCTGATCGAAATCCCGGCAATAAGGAATCGGAAGAAAAATTTAAAGAAGCAGCCAGCGCCTACGAAGTTTTAAGTGATACTCAAAAAAGGGCTCAGTACGACCGTTTCGGTCACCAAGCTTTTTCTGGTGGTGGCGGTGGTCCTCAGTTCCAAAACATGGATGATATTTTTTCTTCCTTCGGCGATATTTTTTCTGATTTCTTTGGTGGAGGTCAGGGACAAAGCCGCGGTGGAAGAAATTCTGGCGGGGCCCGGCGCGGGGCGGATCTACGCTACGTGACCGAAGTGGATCTGGAAGACGTACTTAAAGGTTTAGAAAAAGACATTGAATTTGAAACCGAAAAAACCTGCGAACCTTGTCATGGTTCGGGTGCAGAAAAAGGCTCGCAGCCTGAAGTTTGCCCCACTTGCCGCGGCGCTGGTCAGGTTGTCAGCCGGCAAGGCTTTTTTTCTATGGCGACCACATGCCCTAGCTGCCAAGGCCAAGGCCAAATTGTTAAAAATAAATGTAAATCCTGTAAAGGTTCTGGCAGATCTAAAGCCAGCCGAAAAATTCGTGTGAACATTCCAGCTGGGGTCGACACCGGTACACGCCTTCGAGTGAATCAAGAAGGTGAGGGCGGGTACCGCGGCGGTCCTCCGGGGGATCTTTATGTTGAACTCCGCGTGAAAGAGCACGAAATTTTCGAACGTGAAGCCGATCATTTGTTTGCTAAAGTTCAAATTCATTACACTGAAGCTTTGCTAGGCTGTGAGCTGGAAGTTCCCACTTTAGAAGGTAAATCGAAGCTTCAAGTTCCACCCTGTACACAGCCAGGGGTCGTGCTTTCCTTGAAGGGGCAGGGTTTGCCAAACCTTCGTGGAGGCCGGCGTGGTGACATCCACTTTGAAACGGTGGTGGAATTTCCCAAAAAAATCACCGATCAAGAGCGCGAGCTTTTAACTCAAATAGCTGATATCACAGGTGTTTCAAAAAAGGGCTCCAAATCGGGCTTTTGGGGTAAAAAGAAATCCTAAAGCTAGCTTGACGAACTCTCGATCCGCCTCACATTTAAGTTGTCAGAATTTTTATTAATAAACATCAAGGGGATTTAACTATGTCTAAAATTATCGGAATCGATTTAGGAACAACGAACTCATGTGTTGCCATCATGGAAGGCGGAGAAGCCAAGGTTCTTGTTAACGAAGAAGGCGCTCGCACAACCCCGTCAGTTGTGGCTTTCACAAAAGACGGTGAAAGACTAGCAGGTCAAATTGCTAAACGTCAGGCCGTCACAAATCCTGAAAATACAATCTATTCTGCCAAGCGTTTTATTGGTCGTAGCTTTAGCGAAGTTCAAGAAGAAATTAAACTCGTACCTTATAATGTTGTCGCTAAGGGTAACGATTGCGGATTCCAAGTACGTGACAAAGTGGCAAGCCCTGAAGAAATTGGCGCTGCCGTTTTAGCCAAACTCAAAAAAGTAGCAGAAGATTATTTAGGTGAACCTGTTTCAAAAGCAGTGATCACTGTTCCCGCTTATTTTAACGATGCACAAAGACAGGCCACTAAAGATGCGGGTCGAATTGCAGGTCTTGAAGTGATGCGAATCATTAATGAACCTACAGCTGCCGCTTTAGCCTACGGACTTGATAAGAAAAAAGACGAAAAAATTGTGATCTACGATTTCGGTGGAGGAACATTTGACGTCTCTATTCTTGAAGTGGGTGACGGTGTTGTGGAAGTGAAATCCACAAATGGTGATACTCACTTGGGTGGAGACAACTTTGATACTCGAATTTTAGAGTGGTTAATTGCTGAATTTAAAAAAGATCAGGGCTTTGATTTAAAAAGCGACAAAATGGCTTTACAGCGTCTCAAAGAAGCCGCTGAGAAAGCAAAAATTGAATTATCAACAGCGCAAGACACAGAAATTAACTTACCGTTCATCACAGCTGACCAAACAGGCCCTAAGCACTTACAGTTAAAATTAACGCGTGCGAAGTTTGAACAAATGGTCGATGACTTAGTAAAAAGATCCATCGAACCTTGTAAAAAAGCTTTAGCGGATTCTGGTTTCACGGCTTCACAAATTGATGAAGTGATTTTAGTGGGTGGATCAACAAGAATTCCTGCCATTCAAAAAGCTGTGAAAGAATTTTTTGGTAAAGAACCTAACCGCACAGTGAACCCTGATGAAGTGGTGGCTGTGGGAGCTGCTGTTCAAGGCGGAGTTTTAGCTGGTGATGTGAAAGACGTTTTATTATTAGATGTGACTCCATTATCCCTTGGTATTGAAACCATGGGTGGTGTGATGACAGTTTTAATTGAAAGAAACACTGCGATTCCTACTAAGAAATCACAGGTGTTTTCGACCGCAGCTGACAACCAACCAGGCGTTGATATTCATGTGATGCAGGGTGAAAGAAAAATGGCCTCTGATAACAAAACTCTGGGTCGTTTTGAACTAACAGGACTGCCACCAGCTCCCCGTGGAATGCCGCAAATTGAAGTGACTTTTGATATCGATGCCAATGGTATTTTAAATGTTTCAGCTTCAGATAAAAACACAGGTAAATCTCAAGCCATTAAGATTACGGCGCAAAGCGGTCTTTCTGAAGAAGAGATCAAAAAAGCTGTGAATGAAGCGGAACGCATGGCTGAAGAAGATAAAAACCGTGCAGAAGGCGCTCAGGCTAGAAACAATTTAGATAATTTGATTTATCAAACTGAAAAGTTGATTAAAGATGAAGCGGCTAAAGTTTCTGAAGCAGATAAAAAGACAGTGGAAGAAGCTGTCACTGCAGCTAAGAAAGTTGTGGAAGATAAAACCAATGGTGCCACTGAACTGAAAGCGGCTTTTGAAGCACTCCAAGCGGCAACGCACAAGGTGACCACTGAGCTTTACAAGCAGCAATCCCAAACGGCTCAACCCGGAGCTGAACAAGCTCAAGGGTCAAATGATCAAGCCCAGGATACTAAAAAGGGTGATGATGTGATTGACGCTGACTTTAAAGACGTGAACTAGTTTTTATTTTGCAAAGGTGATCCTAGTCATTTTAGGCTAGGGTCACTATGAATGATCAATACTGGAAAAATCTATCCGAAAATATCCATTGGGAAAAATCTCCTAGCCACATTAAAACGGTAAGCTTTAAAAAACCTGTTAAAATTGAATGGTTCAAAGACGGCCTGCTGAATGTTTCAGTGAATTGCTTAGACCGGCATTTGCCAAAGTATGCAGACAAAGTGGCTTATATCTTCGAGCCCGATGAAATGAATGAAACCCCCAACAAAATAACTTTTCAAGAGCTTCACCGCGAAGTGAACATTTGCGCCAACGTTTTAAAAAAAATGGGTGTGAAAAAAGGGGACCGAGTTACTCTTTATATGCCCATGGTCCCCAGTGCAGTGGTGGCCATGCTGGCTTGCTCACGCATCGGTGCCGTTCACTCGGTGGTGTTCGGAGGCTTTGCACCGGATTCCATAGCTTCAAGAATTGAAGATTGTGAATCTGATTTTGTGATCACAGCTGATGAAACCAGGCGTGGGGGTCGAATTCTTCCACTCAAAACCAATGTGGATCAAGCACTTGATAAAGCCACTCGGGTGAAAAAAGTTTTAGTTTTTAAAAACACAAAAGCTCAAGTCCCCATGAAGCCCGCCAGAGATTTTTACTATGATGAATTAGCACCCTTCGAATCAGATTGGTGTGAACCAGAAGTGATGCAGGCTGAGGATCCTTTGTTTATACTTTACACTTCAGGCTCGACTGGCAAACCCAAAGGCGTTGTTCACACCACGGGTGGTTACTTGGTGTGGGCTCATTTTACTTTTCAAGAGGTTTTTCAGTATAAACAAAATCAGATTTATTGGTGCACGGCCGATGTGGGTTGGATCACAGGGCACAGCTACATCGTTTATGGGCCACTTAGCCATGCGGCCACTAGTGTGCTGTTTGAAGGTATTCCCAATTATCCCACACCTTCAAGATTTTGGCAGGTGATTGATCGCCATCAAGTGAATCTCTTCTACACGGCACCGACAGCTTTAAGGGCTTTGATGCGTGAGGGAAATTCCTGGGTGGAAAGCACATCCAGAAAGTCACTGCAACTTTTAGGATCCGTGGGTGAACCCATCAACCCCGAGGCCTGGCGATGGTATCATGAAGTCGTAGGAAATTCCCTGTCTCCCATTGTGGACACTTGGTGGCAGACGGAAACCGGAGGAATTCTTATTTCTCCAGTTCCCAACAAAACAAAATTAAAACCAGGCAGTGCCACAAAGCCACTTACGGGTGTGAAGCCTGAGCTTTTGACTCCAGAAGGTCAAATCATCAATGGGGCTGGGGAAGGCTTGCTGGTGCTTGCTGATTCTTGGCCGGGACAAATGCGCACCGTTTATAAAGATCACGCAAGATTTGAAGACACTTATTTTAGTAGTTATCCAGGATATTATTTCACGGGAGACGGGGCCAAGCGTGATGCGGACGGGGATTATTGGATCACGGGTAGGGTCGATGATGTTTTGAATGTTTCAGGTCACAGGTTAGGCACTGCTGAATTGGAAAGTGTTTTTGTGGCCCATGCAAAAGTCGCTGAAGCTGCAGTTGTGGGATATCCCCACGATATCAAGGGCCAAGGCATTTACTGCTATGTGACTTTAAAAAAAGAGTTTGAACCGAGTGATGAATTAAAAAAAGAACTGATCCTATGGGTAAGAAAAACCCTGGGGCCACTGGCCACACCTGATTTGATTCAGTGGGCACCGGCACTACCGAAAACTCGCTCGGGAAAAATTATGCGGCGAATACTAAGAAAAATCGCTGAAAACGAAACCGAAAGCCTGGGTGATGTCAGTACACTCGCAGACCCTTCTGTGGTTCAAGATTTAGTTGCCCAACGCCTGAACCTCGGTCATAAATAACTTATTATGAATAAAAAGTTTTTTCTTATTTTTGGTCTTGTGCTTTTGGCAGGTCTGTCACGTCTGATTCCTCATCCTTGGAACTTCACAGCTCTAGGGGCCATGGCCTTATTTTCCGGCTCCATGCTTAATAATAAAAAGTGGGCCCTGACAGCACCTGTTCTGACTCTTCTTTGGACAGATCTGATTTTAGGTTTTCATATCACTATGATCTATGTTTATGCCTCGGTCGTTTTGATCACTTGTTTAGGTTTTTGGGCTCAAACATCAAAGTCTAAGATTATTACTTCCAGTTTACTTGGTTCATTGATCTTTTTCATGACCACTAATTTTGGAGTTTGGTTTTCTCAAAATCTTTATGCAAAAACCTTTGAAGGTTTGATTCAGTGTTACGTGATGGCTTTACCATTTTTTGAAAACCAGATCGCCGGAGATTTTTTCTATTTAGCCGTTCTTTACGGAGCGTATTTTAGCTTGAAAAATCTTAAGCCTTTTTCAAAGTCTTATTCATCAACTTAACTTTTGCTTTATTTTTCTTTAAACCTTGAATGACCTTATTTCTGATCTTCTCGTCTGCGATACCAATCATTCGTGCGGCCATTAAAGCTGCATTTTCTGCATTATCCACAGCCATGCAAGCTACGGGAATTCCTTTAGGCATTTGAGCAATGGATAGCAAAGCATCCAAACCCTTTAGTGAACCCACTTGAATGGGAACTCCAATGACAGGCAAGTGAGTGAGGCTTGCCACCATACCGGGTAAATGAGCAGCTCCACCTGCACCTGCGATGATAACTGAAATATTTTTTTCATGAGCCGTACTTGCGAATTCAAACATAAACTCAGGACTTCTATGAGCGGAAACGACTTCGGTAATAAAGGGAACTTTCAATTCTTTTAAAAGCACTTCTGCTTTTTTTAAGATTTTATAGTCTGTCAGACTTCCCATGATGATAGCGACACGGTGTTTAGGCTTCATAAGACTAGTCTTGTATCGAAATGAAACGATGTCAAAGTCTTGAACTGTCATGTTTTTTTTAAGATCCATAAATTACTTAAAGATTTAAAGAGCTTAAAGCAGAATTGAGCTGCAGGCGTGCAAGTTCTCATCACTTTATCTTAAAATGGTCCAGGCCAGATCCACTACGAGTGCCTTTTTTTGGCATCGCTCTTGTATATAATGTTTAGTAGGGGGAACTCATGGGGATCAATCGATACAATATGATACGCTATTCTGGTGTTGTCGCAGTGGCCATGGCCGTTGTTGTAAGCTTCCAGAATTGTGGTCAGGCCGGTCAAATCGCTGAGGTTCAACTGCTTGAATCAGTCGCAAATCTTCCCACACCAGATGGTGAAGTGATTACGACACCGAATGGTTCCTATAGGGATTTCTCAAAAGCTGTTAACATTAAAGCCACCCAGGACACCCTTGATGTGCTCGTGGTTGTTGATAACTCAGGCTCGATGTCCTTTGAGCAATCCAATATGGCCACTCGCTTTGCTTCTTTTTTGACTCAGCTTCGAGGTCTTAATTGGCGTGTAGCGATCACCACCACTCACGTGGCTGATACGGATTCAGAAACAATTAATGAAGTGAATAATGTGGCTGATGGAAAAATTTTACGAATGGGAACTGCGGATCCTGCTAAACATTTTATCAGTAGTGCTGATAGTTTAATGGAAGCTCAAGCTTTGTTTTCAAGCACCATTCAAAGAAGAGAAACAGGATCAGGTAACGAGCAAGGGATCCGCGCCACTTACCGCGCTCTTGAGAGAGCTCGTGATACAAATTCTGTGAATTCCACATTTTTCAGAAATGATGCAGCTTTGTCAGTCATTGTTGTTTCAGATGCCAACGAAACTCCTTATTCTCGAGGTGTGAACAGAAGAAATTTACCAGAGAATTTACTCGCTTATGTGACACAAATTTTTCCTGCTAAAGCTTTCTCGTTTCACTCTGTGATTGTGAGAAACAATGATACGGATTGTTTACGATTTCCGAACTCAGGCAACGAAGGTTTTGGTACTTCCTACCAATCGCTAAGTCTAGGAACCAGTGGTATCGTAGGCAGCGTGTGTGAATTGGATTACGGAACTCAATTAGCACAAATTGGTCAATCATCAGCAGAGCTTGTGAAAAACGTAAGCCTCGAGTGTTTACCTTCGGATAGTGATAACAATAAAATTCCTGACGTTAAAATCGTCAATAACTTAAATCCTGCAGTTGAACTTCAAGGCTACAAAGTGGAAGGCAATCAACTTCAATTTGATGTTCCATTAGCTGCTGGTGATTATACGGTTAGCTATAAGTGTTTCGTACCTGCCACTACGCCTGCAGCAGCCGTTCAGTAACTTTAAAGCTTCCATGCTTTAAGGTATTTTAAAGCCCTTGTCACAAGGGCTTTTTTATTTTTTCCCAGCCAGTTAATGTGGCCTAGCTTTCGACCCTTACGGTTTGATTTTTGATACCAATAAAGAGAGCCATCAAAATAGCTTGGAAACTGCACTGATTTTTCAGACTTCCCAATAAGATTAAGCATGAGAAACTGAGAAGTGTGCAACTCTACCTGAGGAAGTTTTTTACTCAGCAGACATAACCAATGCATTGTGAATTGATCCACATTGCAAGAATCCAAAGTATGGTGGCCCGTGTTGTGCACCCGAGGAGCAATTTCATTAATCAGATAATTGTTTTGAGAATAAAAAAATTCAATTCCCATGACTCCTACATAATCAATACTGTTCAGCCACTGATAGATTTGTTTCTTTAGCTTTTCTGGAGTCTTTAAAGGCCCTGTCACATAAAAACATTTATTGTCCTGTTGAACAGTTTCAACCATAGGAAAGAATTGAATATCACCAGCAAAGGATCTGGCCACTTGCAAAGCTCTTTCCTGTTGGAATTTGATTTTTTTTTCAAAAATAAAATCTTTCAGCTGTGAGTGATAATTTTGACTGAATTTTTTTAGATCAAGTTTCGAATTAATAATAAATGTTCCAAAACCATCATACCCACCAGTGCGTTTTTTAGCGACGAAGGCACCAATTTGCTTAAAAAGGAGGGATAAATCTTCAGTATTATCAATCAACCAAAAGGGGCTTGTGGGAAGGCCCGCTTCAACAAGGCTGGCCTTTTGATATTTTCGGTCCTGCAGCAGTCCCATACATTCAAGGCTTGGAAAAACTTGTGACTGCTCTTGAATTTTTTTTTCAAGCTCTGAGGCGCTGTAAAATTCGCTTTCAAAGGTGATGATGTCAGCTTTGAGATTTTTTTTTAATGGTTGATCAATGCCTAGGGTGTTAAGTCCAAGTCTGCGTGCTTGCATTTGCAGCATCCAAGACAACTGTCCATTACCTAGAATAAGAGCTTTGTAATCTGACTTCATGTTTCTTTTCTAAGACGATCAATCCATTCTTGGAACTTAGTTAAAGATTCTTGTGAAATCTCGCCAAAGGAAAAGCGTCTGGGGCTCGACTGATCACCAACAGGTTTGCAGCGAAAAGCTAGAAATTCATTTTTCTTCGGAGAGCTAATAAAGATTTCAGTTTCATCATTTTGGAAAAAATCAACTGGGATCACATCTTCAAGTAACACTCCGGTCAGTGAAATGTTTTGAGTATAGGATAAAAATGTTTTTTCTTTGTTGGATAAAATCACTTTAATTCGTAGATCAAACCGGGGATTTTTTCTCACATCCAAATTAGGCTTTGCAGTGGGCTCAGCGGCTGCTGGAGTTGGTGCCGTTGCAGTGGCTGCTTGAGAAACGGGCTTCACAAAAGTCTCTTCTTTTTTTGGAAGCATGGCAGGTAGTGAGGGCATTTGATATTTTTTCTTATCCAGTATTGTGGTTGTTAAAACTTGACTCAAGGGAATCCAGTCTTCTAGTCCCAATGTCCAAAAATGAAGGGTTTTCATATCACTTTTACCAAACTGAGAAATAAGACCGGCTAGATCTTGTTTTTCTGATAGTTGCCCTGATGCTGAATCAAAAACTATAAACACTTTGAAAGCCCTCCAACCTTTTTCAAGTCTATATGGGCTAGCCACTCAGTGAAACAAATAGATTTAAGTCGGAGTTTTTTCGACGAAGGTCTGGAAGTGGAGTGAATCCTCTGTGACTCTGTGCTTCGGTATGATTTATGATGAGGCAAGAAATGAAAATCAACTGAGGTGGGAATGAGTTTGAATTTAAAAATAATCCTGACTATTTTTAGTACTTTAGCTTTGTTGTCTGAAACAGGTTGGGCTCAAAGTAAGTCGACCCCACTGGATGGACGATTAAAATTAAATAATAAAGATGAAGTCTCATCGGTTTTTGAAGGTGTCGTGGCTGTGCAAAGAAAAGCCAAAGTCAAAAGCGGATCGTTTTTGTTTTCTCCTTTATTTTCCTTTGATTTTTCTGATGCCCCTTACACTCAGTACAGCCTTCAACTGAATTTTGGTTATGCATTTAGTGAATCCTTTGAAATGTATTTAGCCTACTCTCCGGTATTTATTGCCTCTGAAAGAAATCTTTCAAAGCAAGTTAAAAAAATTAATAATGGTCAGTTTGCTATTAATGCTGAAAAACCAGAATCATTTATGGGTTTAGAAGTGAATTGGATACCTATTTACGGAAAAGATTCCTGGGGACCTTATAATATCGTACGCAGTGATACTTTTTTAAACTTTTCCTACGGCCAGATCACTTATGAAGAAAACCAGGGAAGTAAAATGAAATTTACTTTGGGAAAAACCTTCTTTTTTTCAGACCATTTGAATTTTCGAATTCAAGCGGGGCCTAGTATCATCGAAACCTTTTCTAGAATTGGCGCAGAGCCCACTAAAAAAGAAAGCATCACAGTTGGATTAATTGAAACAGGATTTGTATTTTATTTTTAATTTAATGAACCAGGAGGATTGTTCATGGAGTCGATAAGGATATTTTTTGTTGAGGGTGGTTTTACTTCCTACCTCATCGCATTAGCAGGTCTATCATTAATAGTCATTGGGTTTGAGCGGTTGAGGTACTTATACTTTAAAATTAAACCTGCCACCGATCAGATTTTGAATCAGTTGCAGATGTTGATCCAAAGCCGAAAGTACATGGAGGCCATTCAAATTTGTAATGACATTCGTAATGTACCACAAATTCAAGTGATTAAATCTGGATTATTAGCAGTGGATAGCGGCCGTGAAGCCATGAAATCAGCTTTAGGTAGTGCTGTTGTTGAAGTTGTTAAAGACTGTGAAAAAAGAATCTCTTTTATTAGTTTGATTGCCAGTGTCGCCACACTACTAGGATTACTTGGAACCATCTCTGGTCTAATTAAAACCTTTAGTGCCCTTGCTACAGCCGATCCTGCAAAGAAGTCAGAACTTTTAGGTCTTGGAATTTCTGAGGCCATGATCGCCACAGCAGCAGGTCTTGTTGTGGGTATTACGGCGATGGTGATTTATACACTGTGTTCGTCAAAAACGGATGATCATATCAGTTTAGTAAAAAAAGCAGGTTATGATTTGATTTCTACAATTGAAAGATCAGAGCGGGAAGCCTAGAAAAGAGTTCACTCATGTTTGATCTTGAAAGCGAGCGAAAACATACCTTAGAACCAGATCTTGTTCCCATTTTGGATGGTTTAACGGCTGTTATTTTTTTTCTACTTTTAAGTATTAGTTTCGTTGGACTGACGAAAGTCACTTTGCCACCTTCGGTGGCCTCAGTGGCTGCAGAGTCTAAAGAAACTCCCTTATCGACACGTATCAGAGCCTATTTGGATCGATCGACTATTATTGTAAAGCTGGATTGGATAGGCAGTCAGCCTGGGTCTTTAACGGAAAGTGTAGTCAGAGTTCCTGCCACTGAAAAAAACTTGGCTTTAATTGAAGCTGTTCAGAAGTTAACTACTCGCTTCAAAGAAAAATACCCTGAAGAAAATACTTTGCAACTCAGTTTAAGTGAAAATTTAAACTATCAAGAAATGATTTCCATGATGGACGGTGCCTTAGGACAATTAAAAGACATTGCACTGAGTTCTTATGTTGATTCCGAAAACAGCGCCACTGAAACAGAGGAATAAATGTATCAGTTTGAAGGTGATAAAAAAAGAAAAAGTATAGTGCAGTTACAGCTGGCACCCATGATTGATATTTTTGTATTGATCATCGTGTTTTTGTTGAAGGGAACTATTCTTCAAGAAACCTCCATTGTTTTGCCTGAAAATGTGAACTTAGCAAAAAGTAGCAGTCGTGAATCCAGTCAAGTGGCACCGCAGGTGATTATTACCAAGGACACAGTTCAATTTCGAATGGTTGATAAGGAAAAATCACTTGCAGAGTTTAATTCTGATGGAGTGGATCCTCGCGATCCTTTATATGCAGAGTTCAAAAGCTTTCTTTTAGAAAATAAAGATGTGGAAGGAGCTGATCATGTCAATGTGATCAGTGATTCAGCCACAAGCTACAAACAAATTTATAATGTGGTGAAAACTTTAAGAATTGCAGGGTTTCAATCTATGTTATTTGTGGCGGAAGGTGAGGGTCAATGAAGCTAAAAGCCTTAATTCTTCTGTTTTTTGTATCTTTATCAGCCCATGCCAATTTGGAATCTCAACTGGCGCAACTGGAAACAGCTAAAGATGATTTAGCGATTCGAATTCTTTTGAGAGAAAATTTTAATACTAATTTATCAGAAAAAACCTGGAGAAATGTTCGGGCCATGCTGGGGCGAAGACCCAGTGTGGGTTTTGACCTGGTGCTGGCCTGGGATCGTCACAAAGCATTGAAGAAAATGGACAAACGAACAATCACCGTTATTAATACACTAGAAAAAGCAGATAAATTAATGATGGATAAAAAGTTTCAAGAGGCTTTTACTTCTTATCAGTCCGTCGCAAAATTTTTTAGGATACAAAGCCAAGCAGGCATAAAAAAATCCAATATTCAATTTTACTATTCAGTTCTTCATTCTATGGCCAGAGCATTATTCGGAGCCGGCCGAATCAATGATTCCTTGGAAGTCTATGGCTGGATACCTGCTAGCTATTATCAGGCTCAGCAGGTTCTGTTTGAAAAAATGTGGGCTGGTTTTAAAGCAAAACGATACGACATTGCTTTAGGGGCTGTGGCCAGTCAAAGATCCGCCTTTTTTAGCGAGTTTTTAGAACCAGAGGCCTATCTGGTACAAATTTATATTCTGAAGCGCTTGTGTCGGTCCGAACAAGCTCAGCAAGCCTTAGAATCCATTAAGAAATTTTATAAGGCTTTGCAAAGCGGAAGCTTGACCTATCAAGAGTGGGCTAGGCGAGACCTTTACTGGAGCTCTTTACAATTGCTGACAGAGCGAAACAGTAAAAAAACAGAACGCCTTGATATTGTCAGTGAAGAAAAACGATTAGCAGAAATCAAAAAAATTGAAGATCGCCTTAGACAGCAGTTTGCAGTGAATAAACCAAACTTAGTTGAATCTTTGAGGCTTGTAATCGGATACTCCACGTTAGCAGTTAAAAATGATAATACACTTGGAAAAGTAAATAAATTGGAAGATCCCATCACTCTACGCTCAAAAGGAATCGAGTGGTGGCCAGCTGATGATTCAGAGGAATGGTTGGATGAAATCGGCAGTCACGTATTTGTAGGTGAAAGCTTATGTGCTGTTGCCCCAGAGGATAAAAAATCGAAATGATTCGAAGTTTACTATTTTTTATTTTAATTTTTTCTGAAATGGCTTATTCACAAAAAAAAGTGAATCAGCCGGTTAGACCGCAATCTGAATTGCAAAGAATTCGCCAACGCGATGACCAAGCTTTACTTAAGGGTCAGCAAGAAAAAGAATTAAAAAATGAACTGCAAGCTTTAGAGCTGATTTTAAATAATAAATTACGTAAAGATGGAAAAAACGAACTTCTATTAAGAAGAGCTTTCATTTATTTCAAAATCGGTCGCGCAAGGCTTCTGGCAGATACGAAGCTTGAAAAATCCAAAGCCAGCTTTTTTCGAGAAGCCACCCAAGCTGTCAATGATTTGAACGCTCTGGCAAAAGCGGGAGAAGTGGTTCTCACCACTTCTCAGCAAGCTTTGCTTCTTTTTATTCGTGGTTCTATTTTTCAAGAGATTGGACCTGAAAAGCAATTCATTGAAGATTTTGCTCGTGCCATAAAAATTGATCCCAAGCTTCCTCAGTCATCAAGTATGGCTTTGATTTTGGGAGAAACTTACTTTGACAAAGAAAATTACAAACAAGCACTCGCATGGTATCAAAAGCTTAAAGATCAATATGAACCTCATCAAAAAAGTATTGCTGATTTCAAATCGGGTTGGTCTTGGCTTCTATTAAAGGAAACAGCCAACGCACAGTTTTATTTCCTCAGAGTTGCCAATCAAAAGAAATCGGAAAGTTTCCGTGAAGATTCGGTACGCGCATTGGCCTTTATTGTGACCTCTAATAAGTCTGAAACATGGATTGTTGAATTTGCTAAAAAATCCATTTTAGATGAGCCCTTGCGTTTGGTCTTTTTATCTGCTGCCATTCAAAACTTTTACAATATTGATAAAACAAAAGTTCCCTACAAGCTTTTTGGTGAACTTTACAAGCGAACCACTCAACCAGCAGCTAAAATCAAAGTCCTTGGACAGTTGATTAGCTTTGAAAGGCGTGAAATTCCCACTGTGGGTCAGAACAAGGCCTTTGCCTATTTGGAAACCTTAGTGAAAAAAAATCCAGAATTACCATGGCGTGAATGGATGAAAGAAAGTCTTGATCTAGAACCTGATATCCGCGGTTACATTCAAAATTTCTCGGATTACTACGTGGGAAAGGTCAACGTAAAGCTTTCTTACACAAAGCCTCAAGTTGTTTCGATTTTGCATCGCCAGCTTTTGTTTTATAGTTTGTATTTGATGAATGCCACAACTCAAAAGCCCACCATGAATCTTTGGTTGGATTTGATTCACCGAGAGCAAAGCTTTGAGATGATCACGGATGTGATTAAAGTTCTTAATCAATTGAAGCCAGTTCCTTTAGATGAACTTGAAAGAGCAAAGCTTGAAAGTGTGGCCATTCTTGACGGACAGGTTCGAGATAAAAAAACACCAGCCAAGGTTTTAATTGCGGAAGTTGAAAACTATTTAGCAGAATTTCCCAATACGAAAGAAAGAACCAGGCTGCTGAATCGTTTAGCTGAGCTTTATATGCTAGATGAGCAATTTGAAAAAGCCTTGCCGTCTTTGCAACAATTGCTAGCACTGGAACCCAATGAGACAAACTCCTATAATGTTGTTTGGTCACTATTTAAACTGAACCGATTACCTGAAGTTGTATTGGCTCCTGCTTTGGGTCTTTATCCAAAATCAATCAAGATCCAAGAGGTCTACCGAGAAACACATCTTAAATTAGCACAGCAAGCTCAAGAGCAAGGAAATGATCTAGAGTACCAAGCGAATTTAAAAAAGTATTTATCCCTCAATCCTACTTTCGAGCAGAGTAATGTGGTCAAAGCCAGTTTGCTAAGTTCCTATTTAACAAAAAATGATCTTCCTTCCTATTGTTCAGAAAGAGCGAAATTATCTGATAAAGAAAAATCCAGTAAAATTATTTTAGATACCGAAGAAATTGCACTGGATAAAATGTTCTTATCTGGACCGCTGTTGAATTGTTCATGGGCAGGAAAAAAGGGTCCACAAAGTCGTGATTTTAAGCTTCTTCTTTATTCAAAATCCATGAAGAAGCCGTTAACCAAAGACGATGAATCTGTGATTTGGAAAATGAACGATGACCAACAAAGTATTTTTTGGGGACTTATGGCCATGGCAGAACCCCAAAAAATGAGTCAAGTGAAGTTGCCCTCAAAGGTCAGCTCAGGCGTACTGGATTTATTTTGGCTATCATTACAGGTTTCACAAAATACAGACAACCCGACCATTCCTTCCAACCTCAAGTCTAAGCTCGGAAATCGGAACACTTCTGTAAAGCCACTTAAAACCACAAGCACAATTAATAAAATCATTAAGGAAGCCACATTCCCCAATGATAAAACAGGAATGGATCGATTTTCTAAAATTTTGGAAGATTTGATTTACCGATCCAAATTAATTAAAACAAAATTTCAAAAGGAATCTGCTGATCTTGCCAGCTCAACTAAGAAAACTGTTTTAGAAGAGGCCTCGGAATTTGAAAGAAAAATTGCAAGTGCCATTAGAAATTCACCGGCACCTCAAGGTTTGTCAGCTGAAGAATTAACGGGCTATAAAGCAGAGCTTGATAAAGCGGCGATTGATTTTGATAAGCAAGCGGAAGAGTACGATAAGGCCTTGGGAGATGTGAAAGCCCGGCTTTGGGTGGAAGAGCAAGAGGCTCAAGCCAATAAAATTACAAAAGTGGAAAGTCAAAATTGGTTTTGGCAGGGTGACGAGTATACAAAATTTAAACAAAGTCTTTCTGAGTACGGTCCCTTTTACACGCTTCTAAAACTTGAAACCAACCGCAGCACTCAAGCTCTGACAGAACTGGATTATGCAAGAACCCGTGCCGGAGTACTGTTGATGATTCGTAATGATGAATTCATGCGTGGTCAGGTCCGCAGAGAACTTGTTGCCCTGAATGCAGTTGAACTTTTAGATAAATGGAAGGCCGCCAAATGAAATGGATTGCAGTTCTGATTCTTTTATCAACGCAGCTTCTTTGGTCACAACAAGGTCAGAAAAGTGAAAAAGTGAAAACCTTAGACTTTGAAGGTGAAGTGATCGAGGGAGAGGCCATGCGTCCCATGCTTTATTTGCAAATCGAATCTCCTGATTTAGATCTTAATAATATTCTTTATCAGCGACGTGATTTTAATGATTTTCATAAAATTGATAAAGTCAGACGTAATCGATTTATTCCGGACTCGAGGTAACTAAGTTATGAAAGCTCTTATCATTGAACTCAATGGTCGCGAACTTGAAAGATTCATTCTTGATCAACCCACATTATTTGTCGGCAGATCTCCAAGCTGTGATGTGATTTTAAGAGTCAAAGGAGTAAAGCCACTGCATTATTTGATCGAGTGGGTGGGTGAGGGCGAATTTGATCCCGATCGTGGATTTTGGACGTTGATGGATTTATCAACAGAAAAAAAAGATCAGGCTCGTGGTGAAGGTTTAATTCTTTCACAAAAGAAAACAGCATTAGGGAGATTTAGTTTTGGTTTCACTGATGATGCATGGATTGAAAAAGCTTTGCAAAAAGGTCGACTCACAGGACA
Source organism: Bdellovibrionales bacterium Ga0074139 (assembly GCA_001464795.1). GTDB lineage: Bacteria > Bdellovibrionota > Bdellovibrionia > Bdellovibrionales > Bdellovibrionaceae. The sequence continues at coordinate 112,505 of LNEB01000008.1, read as the reverse complement.
ACTGAATCAGGCTTTAACAACGGAATCCGTTCTTTCAAGCGGCCCTGGTGGCTACTGTTTAGAAGTGGTCAGCGTGCGTACAGATTCAGAACGTGTCGAGGATGTCGAGCACACTTATTTCTCCTCAGTGAAATCCAGTCAGTGGTTACTCAAAAATAAAAATCAAATTCGTTATCAATGGGAAGAGCCAACAAAAGCCAAAATTGAATTTTTACCTTCCAGTGACAGTTGGGATATTCGAAACAGGGATGAGTTTTTGCACGACGGAGCTTTGAAAAGTTCGCAAAATATCGAAATTTCACCACGTGATGTGGTGGTCGCCCGTGGACCTAGCCGGCAGTATTACATCAGACTCGTGCCAAAAATTAAAATTCATGCTCAGTGGAAAAAAAGCTCTTTAGACCCTGTGGTCTTAGCTTTTTTATCCTTATTGTTTTTAACTTTTGCAGCTTCGCAATTTTTCATTCGTGGAATTCAACCAACAGAAATTGAAAAAACACCAGAGAGAATTGTGAAAGTGGAATTGCCACCGGTGAAAAAACCGCTGCCTCCACCCGTCGAGCCAACTCCAGAACCTATTCCTGAAGTGCAACCTCCAAAGGTGGCGGCTCCGAAGCCTCCTGTTCCACAACCCAAGCAGCAAGTGGAGCTCGCACCTCCAGTTGCAAAACCAAAACCTCAAGCGGCTGCGAAACCTGCAGCCACGATCACTCCAAAGCCTGGAGCTGCAGTCGCCCCAACTCAAAAATCAGCATCTAAACCAGGACTGCCTGGAGTGCTCGGAGTTTTACGTAAAGGTTCTGGCGGAGCTAAGCCATTGAAAGCGGATACGCTTGTGGCCGACAGACCTTCCTCAGCACTTGATACTTCTTCAGGCACAGTGGCGGTGGCCAGATCCAGTCCCGGTGCACTTGTGGGTTCAAAAAATACGGGCTCTGAAAAAGGAGTGGATCTTGATAGTGCAGGGACACAATTAAAAGGTGGATTTGTTTCTGAATCGGGAAGTGGTGGAATCGCCGGCCGTGATTCGGGAACTCTTGGCAGTGGAGCTTTAGGAGCAAAGCGCGCAGGCACTGGATCTGGAAGTGGATCTTTGGCAGGCTCTGGATTTTCAAGTCAGACAGAAGTTTTGGGAGGCCTTGACCGAGAAGCCGTCATCCGCGCGATCAGGGAGTACACTCAGCAAATCAGATCTTGTTATAATAATTATCTCACCACATCCACAAGCAAAGTGGAAACGGGCCGAGTGACATTGGTGTGGCAGATCAGACCCAATGGTAGTGTGACCGCCAATCAAATTCGTACGAATTCCTTTAATGATGCGAAACTGGGTGGTTGCATTCGAAACATCATCAACCGAATTCAATTTCCTAAAGCACCCAGCGGACAACCGACAAATGTTGTGTTTCCGTTTGTGTTCCAAGGTCGTTCATCGTAAAAACCTGTTAGGTTGAAACAGTTTGGTATTAATTTTCCTCTTTGTCTGGCCCCCATGGTGGGGCTTTCCCACGTGGCTCTTAGGCTTGTGATGCAAAGCTATTTGCCAAAAAACGCTGTGGTTCCTTGGCCCACAGAAATGCTGAATTCTAGAAGACTTCCCAATGAAAAAGTGGGATTCACGAATGAAACTTTTCGCGGTGAAAATGAAGAATTTTTGATGCCGCAAATTTTAGGTAATGATGAAGCTTGCATCAAAGAAAGCATTCATCGCTTAGAAAAATGGGGAGCTCGCGGCATCGATATCAACATGGGTTGCCCCGTACAAAAAGCTTTAAAGCATAATTATGGTGTGGCCCTGATGGGTGACGCTCAGTACGCCTCTGATGTGGTTCGCATGGCCACACGAAGCACTTCATTACCTGTTTCTGTAAAGCTAAGGGCTGCAGGCACGGACGGTGATTTTTCAAAGCTTTATGATTTTGTATCAGGACTGCGTGCAGGTGGAGCTTCCTGGGTTTGTCTGCATCCTCGAACGGCGGCGCAAAAAAGGCGTGGTTCTGCGGATTGGAATCAAATTAGAGATTTAAAACTGAAAGTGGATTTTCCTGTGGTCGGAAACGGTGATGTGCAAACATCTTCAGACGCCCATGAAATGATCAGCCAAACAAACTGTGATTTAGTTATGTCAGGCCGGGGCTTAGCTGCAAGGCCATGGATGTTTTGGCAAATGGGGGAAGATTTAGGCTGGGAAATGCCCCAGCATTTGCAATCCTTAGAGGCTCCAAGAACGCCGACTGCAGAAGGGGCCGAGTACGGTCGGGCCTTACTGCAATTGATTGATTTGTGTGAAAAATATTTTAATCAAGATATGGCCATTCGAAAAATTAGGTTCTACATCAGGACCACAAGTGTGTGGCTGTTGTTTGGGCATGCTTTGATCTCTGTTTCAACAAAGGCCAAAAATCTACAAGAATTAAAACTTGGGGTTGCAGAGTTTTTTAAAACTCCGCAGGAAATGACGGGTTGGACCGAACTTAGGCAGTAAGCATTTTATCAAGTTCACCAGATTCATCCAGTGCTTTTAAATCTGTGTAACCACCCACTAGTTTATCATTAATGATAATCACAGGAACTGTTTTCCAACCCCATTTGTTTTTGATTTCCATTAATTGATCCATGTTGTCTGTCAAATCAATGATTTCAAAGGGGACTTCCTTTGAGTTCAATAAATTGATAGCACGGTCACAGTAGGGACAGGGATTTTTTTTGTAGAGTTTAATGTTTGCCATATTGTGATTCTATCTTTTTTAAGTGTTTTTCGTCAACACAAGGTCCACATCTAAAAGCTTAGACAGCACAGGCTCAAACAGGTGAGGTTTCATCAAAATTTTTGTTTGATTAAACACATCTTTTGAAGAATCACACTCAAAAGATAAATTTCTTAAAAATTGTTTGGTCCGGGCCAACGCAAAATGGGCGTTCACATGACTGCGACTGGCTTGATAAAAACCAGCAATCAGCTGCTTTTGCGAGATCCAATCTTTTTTTGTTGTTTCTTGTGAACCCAGCTCAGAAAATATTTTAGGATTTTTTAAAGCCTGGCGGCCAATCATAAAATGCTCACAACCAGTGACCGCAAAACATTTTTTTAAAGATTCTAAAGAAGTAATATCACCGTTAGCCACTACGGGAATTTTTATTTTTTCGCGAATCCGGGGGATGTACTCCCAATGGGCAGGAGGTGCATAACCTTGTTTTTTTGTGCGGCAGTGCACAGTTAGCTTCGTACTTCCTGCTTCAGCTAAAGCTTGCGCATTTTCTAAACAAAGACTTGTATCATCAAAACCTAAGCGCATTTTTGTGGTCACTGGAATATCATGTGGCACAGCATCTCGAACCGCTTTTGTAATTTTATAAAGTCGGTCAGGTGATTTTAAAAGGCTTGCTCCACCATCATGACGGTTCACAGTTTTAGCCGGGCAGCCAAAATTGAGATCAACGCCTAAGGCCCCCAGTTCTGCGACCCGTTTTGCATTCATGGCCATGGGTTCAGGCTCTCCGCCTAAAAGTTGAATGTAGAGTGGCGTTCCAGCTCGGGTTCTTGAGCCTGTGTGCAGTTCAGGGGCGTAGCGATAGAAAACTTTGTTAGGATGAAGGTTTTTTGTGACCCTGATAAATTCGGTAGTCACTTGATGGACTCCGCCGTAAGAAGTGATCAGATCTCTGAAGACCCAATCCATCACACCTTCCATGGGGGCTAAACTTAAATATTTCAGGCTTTGGCCTTTTTGTTTAAATAATCAAAATGTTTTTTTTCAACGGGCTGAATACTAAGTCTTGAGCCTTTTTGTAAAACTAGCATTTCTTTTAAAGATGGATCATCGCGAAGTTCTTGTAAGCTGATCATTTGCGGCCACTTTTTCACAAACCCCACTTGCACACAAAACCAAATGGGTTTTTCCTTTGTCGCTTTCGGGTCAAAATACTGGGATTTTTTATCAAACTGTTCAAGGTCAGCTTCCGCTAATTTTGTGATTTCAGCCAATCCTGCAATTCCAGGGGGTTCGGCATTGGAGTGGTAAAATAAAACCTGATCACCTGGCTTCATATCTTTCATCATATAATTTCTGGCTTGGTAATTACGAACACCCGTCCACCAGGTGGTTTTGTCTTTTTTTAATTGATCAATACTAAAAACATCAGGCTCAGATTTCATTAACCAGTAATTCATGCTTGATTCCTCATGTGGTCGGCCAACCTTCCAATGGAGCTCAGCAGAATTTTTTTGGGAGCTTCAGCAATTTGACAATCTTCTAAAGCTTTAAAAAAACACAAAAGCCACTGATCACGTTCAGGAACTCCAATTTTAAAAGGCATGTGTCTAGCCCTGAGGCGAGGGTGACCATGTTTTTCGATATAAAGTTGGGGGCCACCGGTCCAACCACACAAGAATTCAAAAAGTTTTTCATTGGATCCTTGAAGTGACGTGGGGTGCATATCACGGATACCTTTGACTTCAGGCAGGGTGTCCATGTGGTGATAGAAGCGGTCGACCAGAGCTTTGATTTTAGCTTCGCCACCGATCTGCTCATAGAGTGAAATATCAAGATTGTCCGACATTCGAGTGGTGTAGCACAATTATCGAACCTCAAAAAGAGCATAAACGGAGGCAAGCTCTGCCAACGCGGCGTTACGATCCTTGTACCTGTCACGCGAGAACACGAAGATGCTTCCCATGACAAAAACAGTGTTAATTACGGGTGCTACCGCGGGAATTGGGTTTGCAACGACGCAAGCTTTTTTGAAAAAAGGTTACAAAGTTTGGGCTGTCGGCCGCAGAACTGAAAAACTAGAAACACTTAAAAAACAATACGGATCCCAACTTGTTGTGGGAAAAGTGGACGTAACCCAAGATAAATCAGTGGATCAGTTTTTTGCTAAAAACAGTCCACAAAATTTAGATATTTTGATTAACAACGCGGGCCTAGCACTTGGAACTGATCTCGCTCAAGATGCAAAGCTCTCTGATTTTCAAAAAATGATCGACACCAACATCATGGGATTATTACGAGTGACCCACGCGGTTTTGCCATTCATGGCAAAAAAACCAGGTTCACACATTGTCAACATTGGCTCTGTGGCAGGAGTTTGGTCTTATCCCGGGGGCAACACTTACAGTGGAACAAAAGCTTTCGTGAAATTGTTTTCGCAAGGACTTCGCCTGGATCTTTTGGGAAAAAAAGTAAAAGTCACCAACATGCAGCCTGGCATGGTGGAAACAGAATTCAGCGTTGTTCGTACAGGATCAAAAAAATTAGCTGATAAAATTTATCAAGGCATGGAACCTCTGACCGCAGATGATATTGCAGAAAGTATTTTGTGGTGTGTGGAAAGACCGAACCGTGTGAACGTCTCTGAGATTACAATTTTCCCCACGGATCAAGCAGGGGTGGGGCCTCACTATGTATCTCGAGGCCCAGTGAAAAATGAAGGGAAGAAAAAATCATGAGTTTTCGAATTGAAAAAGACACCATGGGTGATGTGAAAGTTCCAAGCGATGCCTTGTGGGGTGCGCAGACCCAAAGATCTCGTGAAAATTTTAAAATCGGGGGCGACCGATTCCCCCGCGAAATGATTAAAGCCCTTGGAATTTTAAAAAAATGTGCAGCTCAAACCAATGCAGACCTTGGATTATTAGATAAAAAGAAAACAGAATTTATTGTGAAAGCGGCAAATGAAGTGATCGAAGGAAAGTGGGATGACCAATTTCCATTAGTTGTTTGGCAAACGGGTTCTGGTACGCAAACCAATATGAATTCCAACGAAGTGATCGCGAACCGCGCAATGCAATTAATGGGGCTCACATTACCATCAAAAGATGTTCACCCCAATGATGATGTGAATAAAGGCCAAAGTTCCAACGATACTTTTCCCACAGCCATGCACATTGCAGTGGGATTGCAAGTTCACCAAAGACTGATTCCTTCTCTAGAAAAAATGCATCATGCGATGGTGAAAAAACAAAATGAATTTGCAAAAATTGTGAAAATCGGTCGAACCCATTTAATGGATGCAACTCCTTTAACGCTTGGCCAAGAATTTTCAGGTTATGCCACTCAATTGAAACACTCTCTTGTTAGAATCAAAAATACTTTGCCGCATTTGCATGAGTTAGCTCTTGGTGGAACCGCTGTCGGAACAGGACTTAATACTCATGTTGATTTTCCAATTCAAGCAGCAGCAGCCATCGCAAAAGAAACAGGAATTCCCTTTGTCAGCGCCGAAAATAAATTTGAAGCTTTGGCTAGTCATGATGCTTTAGTAGAAGTCAGCGGATCACTGAAAAATTTAAGTGTTTCTTTGATGAAAATTGCCAGTGACATTCGCTTACTTGGCAGTGGTCCTAGATGTGGAATCGCAGAGTTGAACTTACCTGAAAATGAACCGGGATCATCCATTATGCCTGGTAAGGTGAATCCCACACAAAGTGAAGCCATGACCATGGTGTGCGCACAGGTGATTGGTAATGATGTAGCCGTCAGCGTGGGCGGAATGAACGGACATTTTGAGCTCAATGTGTTTAAACCTGTAATTGTTTTTAATGTTCTCAATTCCATAAGACTGTTAGCGGATGCCATGGATTCCTTTACAGACAATTGCTTGACTGGAATTTCTGCGAACACCACGCAGATAAAAAAACATTTGGACAATTCTTTGATGCTGGTCACAGCTTTAAATCCCCATATCGGTTATGACAACGCAGCTAAAATTGCAAAAACAGCCCATAAGAATGGCACCACTTTAAAAGAAGAGGCTGTCAATTTAGGACTTATGACAGCTGAAAAGTTTGATTCTGTTGTAAAAGCCGAAGACATGATTGGACCCATTCAAAAATGATGTTTCAAGATTTGTGTGAAAAAATGCCGTGGATTGAATCAGGTGACATCAGGCCTTACGTTTTTGTAAGACCTGAAAACGCCATTCAAAATCCTGGTGCTCGTCACAAGACGGATTGGTTTCCACACGCTCCCATTTTAAAAAACCCTCTGGATATCAAAGAGATTCATTTTGCAGACCGCATTTATGCCATTGAAGAAAAAGCCTTTGGTCCATCGAATATGGCCATGCCTCGTTGGGTTTTTTATGACTGTGCAGTGATGCCAGGTTTTGTGGCAGGTTTCGCAGCCCGGGCGGGGGCATTGAAAGCTTCTATTAAAAATGTGTTGGATCCAAAAAACCTAAAAGCCACTGGCAGTCCGGTGGGGCAGACTCCGCATCTCACTAACCTGCATTCTTTGGATGATATGGATTGGGTGCCCCTGTCGCTTTTTATTATCATTCCCACCATGCACAAGGGTGAATGGGTGGCGCATAATTTATGCTCTGTAAATTCCCTGCTTGATAAAGAAGACCAATTCTATGGTCTGGGGTTTATGTCCAAAGCCTTCGGTCTTTGGTACGCCAACGTGGAACAGTGCTCGGGAATGACTCAATGGGGAAGCCCTGCGTTGAAATTGCATTCCCACTACGGATGGCTTGAAGTGATCGGCGCCTACGCACCGGTTCATTCCCATCGACAAACAGTGACCTATAGAGCACAAGTTCACACGGATTCTTGGAAGAATTTTTTCACGAAGGAACTTGATCTGCCATTTTTAGAAAACTTCGGCAGGACTGAGCAAGAAATTGATCCCCAAAACGAAGCATCTATGTTGAAATTACAACAGATGATCGAAAATGATAAAGGACCTTTTTATTTGAGTGCGCACGAGATTGCTCAAAATCCGTTGAATCAAAAACTTTCGATTTATCAACCTAAAAGACAACTTAACAGTTAGAAAGAGTGAACGATGTCATTACCAGCCGTAGCGAAATCCTTTTATACCTTTTGTAAAAAATGTGACACTGATCGGTACCACATGGTGCAATCACATCCGACTTCAACATCTGCAAAAATGAAGTGTGAAGTTTGCGCTAAGCTAATGACTTGGAATCTTCCAAAAACAGCAGCTCAAAAAGCAGCTGTAAAAAAAGAAGGTGTGGCTCGTAAAGCCAGAAGCACACACAAAGATCAGTGGGAACTTTTCATGCAAAACAGCGGAAAATCCCCCGAGATGAATTACAATTTAAAACAAAAATTTGAAGTGAATACAATTTTGATTCATCCCAAATTCGGTAAAGGCTACATCAAAGAAGCTCAGCAAGATAAAATTGAAGTTGTGTTCGAAGACGAAGTTAAGTTTCTCATGCACAACAGAGCCTAAAGAAAAGAAACCCCTTTTTTCAAAAAAGGGGTTTATAATGGACTATTAATGAAATCCAAATGGACAGAGGGCCTGAATCCTGAACAGATTCAGGCCGTTTTACATAATGAAGGACCGCTTTTGATCCTGGCCGGTGCGGGCTCAGGCAAGACCACTGTGCTTGTTGCAAGAACAGGCCGCATGATCACTGAAAGAATCACCAAGCCCGAAAACATGACAGTTTTGACCTTCACCAATAAAGCGGCCCGGGAATTAAAATCCCGTGTGGGAAAAAAAATTGGAGAAGCAGCCGCGCAAATTTGGACCGGAACTTTTCATGGCTTTGGTTTACAAATGGTAAAAACTTTTACTGAGGAAGCGGGCCTTGATCCCCAATTTGGAATTCTTGATTCTTCGGATTCTGCAAGCCTAATCCGAGAGCTTTTGAAAGAAACCAAGTCCGGCGCAAAAGCAGCTTTTGATCCGGATCGATTGTTGAATATCATTAATTCTAAAAGATCCAAGCAAGCTTACGGTGCCATCGAAGATGAATACGAAGACATGGCTGAAGTTTTAAAGCAAAAATATGAAAAGAAGTTGAAACTTCTAAACGTGGTGGATTTTGAAAGTTTACTGCTGTTGCCACTCGAGATGATGAAAAATCACGAGCACGTTTTAAAGCGAATCCGCACCCGGGCCCATTTTTTAATGGTGGATGAATTTCAAGACACCAATTTTATCCAAATGGAATGGATTCGTTTGATGTGGGGAGACACGCAAAACATTGCAGTTGTCGGTGATGATGATCAAAGCATCTATGGCTGGCGTGGGGCTTTGGTGTCTAATATTTTAGACTTTCCAAAGGAATTTAAAAAATGTGAAGTCATTCAGTTGAACCGCAATTACCGATCTAACGAACCTATATTAACGTTAGCCAATCAGGCCATTCAATTTAATGAAAAACGCCACGGAAAATCCCTGAAGCCAGAGCGAGTATTTGAAAAAAAAGAGCGCCCTGAAGTTTTTGTTTTTGAAAATGAAAGTGAAGAGGCCTCGGGCATCGTTCGCGAACTGCAAGAGCAATTAAAATCGGGTAAAAAACCTGGGGATTTATCTATTCTTTATCGGTCCAATTCGCAAGGGGCTTACATCGAAGGCGAGCTTAGAAAAAACAGGATTCCCTACCAGATTACAGGTGGAACTTCTATTTTCGAGCGCAAAGAAGCCAAAGATGTGATGACCTATCTTGAACAATCCATGAAGCCTCACGATTTGGGTTTGAAAAGAATTCTCAATGTGCCCAACCGTGGTCTTGGTGATGTGGCGCTGGAAAAATTAGTGGATCACTCGAAGCTTCATAAACAAAAGCTTATGAAAACCTTGGGTGAAATTTCCAGTGTGGGATTGGCTCTTGCACAAACGGAAAGTGTGCAAGATTTTTTAAATCACTTAAAATCCCTTCCCCAGAAACTTCTTAATAGCACCCACGAGCCTGGAAATGTCACACAAGCGTGGAAATCTTTTTTTGAAAGCATTGGATATTATCAGTATTTGCAAAAAGATTCTTTGAAGTCAGAAACAGCACAAAGTCGTTGGATCCGAGTGGAAATTGTGGGTCGGATCTTGGAAAATCATCTATTGAAAAATGGATTTTCCCTAGAGTCTTTAAAGGAATTTATCGAAAAGATTTTGCTTCGGGTTGATGATGAGGACGAAGATCGCTCGGGCTTTGTGCAGATGATGACTTTGCATGCTTCAAAAGGTTTAGAGTTTCCAGTGGTGATTTTAGCAGGCCTTGAAGAAGATCTGCTTCCCCATAGAACCTTGGGTGGCCACATCGAAGAAGAGCGCAGACTTTTTTACGTTGGAGTCACCCGTGCCCAGGAGCGGCTGATGATGACCCGGTGCCGGGCCAGGCTTCGCTACGGGCAACTCAGGCCCGTGTCACCCTCAAGGTTTTTGGTTCAACTCGATCCTGCTCTTTATGTCGAGCATGAACACGGTGTCAGGCCCTGGAAAGCCGAAGAGCGGGCTAATATGGTCGGTGAATTTTTAGGACGCCTTGAAAAATCAAAGCCTAAAGTTTGATTGTCATAGGCATTTGTCTCTGATAATTTGCCACTTCTACAAGGTGGTGAAAAGTGTCTGCTAAAAATCACAAAGCTAAAAAAAATCATAAAAAAGTAAAACAAGAAGCTGAAGTTGAACACGTGAATCCTGTTGCTGAAGAAGTGAAAGCAGAAGAAGCAGCACCCACTGATGACATGGCAACAGAAGAAGCTGCACCTATTAGGGCTGATTTTCCCTACTCGGATGTGGTCAGAACCTATGTCCCCGATGCTATGGCTGTGGCCGACAAAGTTTTGATGGACTGGAAAACCGAAGGCAGCTTCATGAACCTCGGCATCGAAAACCAGTACGCCAATATGGCTGTGGCCTTAGGTTTACAAAATGCTAAAAAACTAGAAAAAAAATTAGAAGAAAAGGGCGTATTGCCAATTGTGCGAATGGGCTTTGAAGTTCTTAAAAACAAAGTGAATAAACAAAAATGAATTCAAGAGCTCAGCGGATTCAAGATCAGTTGAAAACCTTAAATTCAGTTCATTTTGAATTAGAAAATGAAAGTGATCAGCATTCAGGTCCCAAAGGCCGGGAAACTCACTTTAAGCTTTTGATCGTAAGCTCTGCCTTTGAAAACCAATCCCGTGTGGACCGTCAGCGCCAGATTTTTGATCTTTTAAAAAATGAATTGCAAACGGGTTTGCACGCCTTATCCATTCGTGCCTTGACCCCCCATGAGTGGGAACAAAAACAAAATCTATTTCAATCTCCGGAGTGTAAAAAATGAATTACTCAGGCTTTTTAAGACGATTTTTTGCTTTTATCATCGATGCTTGTATCGTTTTTTTACCAGGCTTAGCTCTGGGTGTGGCACTGCCTTACGTGGGCGCCATGGTCGTCAGTTTTCTTTATTACGTGATTTTTGAAGTCTCCGTGATTCAGGCCACACCGGGAAAATATCTAATGGGAATCCGCGTATTATCAGAAGATGGCTCTAAGCTGAATCTGACCAGTGCTTCGATTCGCTATTTTATGAAGATTGTTTCAGGCCTATTGATGGGGATTGGATATTTGGTGCAAATCTTTACAGCGAAGCGCCAGGCTTTGCATGACATCGTGGCCGGTGCCGTTGTTGTTGATCATCAATGGTCCCAAGCGCCTGACTGGGCTGGGGCTTGGCTTCAGCAAATCAAATTGATTTTAAAAAGTGCAGAAATGTCAGCGCCGTTTAAAAATGTTTCCACGCCACCCGAGCAAGAGCTCACTTCTGATGAGGCCGGTAAGAAAATCATTAAGCTTCAGGATTTGTTGAAGCAAGGTTTAATTTCTGAGCAAGAGTTTCTAGATAAAAAATCTGAAGTTCTGACCGAAATGCTTAAGCGGTAATCCATCCAATTAAAATTGATCCAATTGGCCTTTAAGATCTTGCAGAAGATCTTTGACCTCATTCATATGTTTTTTATCCGGAGAAATTTGACCCTCAGTGATAACACTAATTTCATTCCATTGATTGAGCGCCTGATCCAAGTGGCTTTGCACGGATTGCCACCTTTCTTTTTTAAGATCAGCGCGAAATAGGGATGAGGTTTTTTTCTTTTTCTTCATAATACTTGTGTTTCGAAACTCTAGACTGACAGCTTAGCTTTGACAAGAGCCTTTTCTTCAGTGAAAGTGATTCCACTTTCATAGTAGGAGACCGCACAAATGTCGCAAGAAATTATTTATACAATGAAGGGTGTTTCAAAGATTTATCCACCCACTCGTTATGTTTTAAAAAACATTTATCTCTCTTATTTCTACGGCGCAAAAATTGGTGTTCTCGGTTTGAATGGTTCAGGGAAATCCACTTTGCTAAAAATTATGGCAGGTGTTGATAAGGATTTTATCGGTGAAGCTTTTCCTTCAAAAACAATGAAAGTGGGCTACCTCGAACAAGAGCCTCAATTGGATCCCGAGCTCAGCGTTCGTGATAATATTTTCTCTGGCATGGGTGAACTACCGAAGCTCATGAAAGATTTTAACGAAATTTCTGAAAAATTTAATGACCCTGATTTAGATCCTGACTTGATGAATACTTTGATTGAAAAACAAGGGGCCATCCAGGAAAAACTAGAAGCATTGGGCGGCTGGGAAGTGGATCAAAAAATTGAGATGATGATTGATGTTCTCAGATGTCCCGATGCAGATACAAAAGTGGATAAACTCTCTGGTGGAGAAAAGCGCCGTGTGGCCTTGGCCCGACTGATCATGAGCCAGCCTGATATCTTGCTTCTAGACGAACCAACCAATCACTTGGATGCAGAAAGTGTGGCCTGGCTAGAACAGTACCTCGGAAAATTTCCAGGCACTGTGATTGCGGTGACCCATGATCGCTACTTCTTAGATAACGTGGCGGGATGGATTCTAGAGCTTGACCGCGGGGAAGGCATTCCTTGGAAGGGTAATTACTCTTCATGGCTTGAACAAAAAGATAAGCGCTCGGCCCAGGAAGAAAAAGAACAAATGAAACGCTCGAAAACATTATCCCGTGAATTGGACTGGATTCGTCAGGGTGCAAAAGCTCGTCAGGCGAAAGCGAAATCACGAATTTCAGCCTACGAAAATTTACTCAAAGAACCGACTCCTGAAAGACTTCAGGATTTAACCATTTATATTCCTGCAGGGCCAAGACTTGGGGATATCGTTGTGGAAGCTCACGGTGTATCAAAAACCTTTGATAAAAAGATGCTCTTGGATGATGTGGGATTTTCCATTCCCAAAGGAGCCATTGTCGGAGTGGTGGGACCGAACGGTGTGGGTAAAACCACTTTGTTTAAAATGATCACAGGTAAAGAAAAACCAGATGCAGGCACTTTTAAAGTGGGTGAAACGGTTAAGATTGCCTACGTGGATCAGTCCCGAGAAACATTAAACCCCAATAAAACAGTTTTTGAAGAATTGTCGGGCGGGGACGATGTGATCAAACTAGGAGGCCGTGAAATCAACGCTCGCCAATACTGTTCTTGGTTTAATTTCGCAGGCGACACTCAGCAGAAAAAAGTGGGCACACTTTCCGGCGGTGAAAGAAACCGCGTGAACTTAGCTAAGATTTTAAAAGAAGGGGCGAACCTACTTTTACTTGATGAACCGACCAATGATTTAGATGTAAACACCATGCGGGCCCTTGAAGAAGCTCTGCTCGAATTCGGTGGATCCGCCGTAATTATCTCCCATGATCGCTGGTTCTTGGACCGCGTCTGCACCCATACGCTAGCCTTTGAAGGGGATTCCAAAGTCAATTTTTACCCAGGCTCATGGTCTGAGTACGACGAAGATCGTAAAAAAAGATTGGGTGAGGAAGCCACTCCTAAAAGACCACGCTTTAGAATGGTCTAAATCAGGCCTTAAAAAACCTGTTTCAATAGGTCGTAGTTTTTCTTTAATTCCAAATACAAACTCGAGCTTCCCTGATTTCGGTCAGGGTGAAGCCTATGGGCCAGCTTTCGAAAAAGGCTTTTTAATTCGTGGGCTGTGTAGTCCTGGCTGATACCCATTTTCCAATTTAAAAAGTAGGCAAACGCGACCGACTGCTGTTCATTAAGTTGATGTTTAACTCGTACTTCACCGGGCTTAACAGCTTGAGGTTTGGCTGTTTTCGCAGTGGAAAAACTGTATGTATTCTTGATTCGATTGGTCGCAAATTCTGTAAAAGTATACTTCTGAGAGGGGATTTTCGAGATCCACGAGGGAATTTCTTCAGGTTTGTAGAAGTTTTGTTGAGTTTCCCTATGGGAATCCTCACGGATTCTTTTTTCCAGTTTCTCAGTTAGAATGTCTAAAAAGCTTTTGTCTCTCATAAATCTAGCTATCTTCTCGGGAAGAATAGGGATTTCTAAGAGTCGAGAAATGCATTTTCCCTCTGAAAAACACGACTTTCTAGAGGGGAAAACCGTCAATTTTTAGACAGGGGAGGTAAATCCCCTATGAAAAAAGTGAATTTCCATGCATTTTTCTTTGGACAAACGACCGGAAGTGTTTACACTTGATCTTATTAGAGATGAACCATAACAACCCTTAACGGAGGAATTCGTACAATGGCAAAAAAGAAAGCAACTAAAAAAGTTGCAAAAAAGACAACTGCTAAAACAGCAACAAAGAAAACAGCTAAGCCTGCTAAAAAAGCCGCTGCTCCTAAAAAAGCAACTGCTAAGCGCAAGCCAAATCCTGCATTCATGAAGGCTTTGACTCCTAGCTCAACTTTGGCTGCAGTTGTTGGTGCTTCACCACTTCCACGCACTGAAGTTGTAAAAAAACTTTGGGCTTACATCAAGAAGCACAATCTTCAAGACAAGACAAACAGACGTAACATCAATGCTGACGACAAGTTGAAATCACTTTTCGGTAAAGCAACTGTTAACATGTTTGAAATGACTAAAATCGTTAGCAAGCATTTAAAATAGTTTTAAGCGTTAATTACGTTTAATGTTTTAAGCCCCTATGAAGAAATTCATGGGGGTTTTTGTTTTTATGGACCACAAGTTTCTTTTTTTAGATTCCTATGATAGGCTTAATCTTCACTATCAAAGGAAAATCTCAGTCATGCTAAAGCCTCGCCAAACCCAAGACCCTCTGAATTTAGAAGAAATCAAAATCATGACCAAGTCGTGCCGTATTGCTGCGGACACTCTTAATTATTTAACGAAGTATATAAAAGCTGGCATCACCACCAATGACATCGATGAAATGGCCAACGATTATATGAAAACTCAAGGGGCTATATCGGCTTGTTTGAATTATCATGGCTACCCCAAGTACACTTGTATTTCTGTGAACGATATGATCTGCCACGGCGTTCCTGATAATACTGTTCTTAAAGACGGTGACATTTTAAATGTGGATGTGACGGCTTTGTACAAAGGCTTTTTTGGCGACACTTCAAGGATGTATAAAATTGGGAAGGTTTCTGCAGAGGCTGAAAAAATTTGTCTCGTGGCAGAACAGGCTCGCATGACCGGAATCGAAAGCATCACCCCCAATGGGTTCACCGGTGACATTGGTTTTGAGGTCAATAAGTATGTGACTCGTCAGGGTTATACCACTGTTAAAGAAATCGGAGGCCACGGTATAGGACGAATTTTCCACACCGACCCCTTCATTCCCTCCATTGGTAAAAAGGGCAAGGGCGAGCGTTTAAAGCCCTTTTACTGTATCACTGTGGAACCCATGGTGAACCAGGGCGAAGAAGACATCGAGGAAATGGATATTCCAGGCTCCACGGTTAAGGCCTACAAGACCACTGATGGTTTACTATCGGCTCAATATGAACATACCGTTTTGATCACTGACAAAGGTTATGAAATCTTAACCTTGTCCTAGTTGACCCTTATCGGTTACACTTTCAATTCAACTTTTTTAAAAGGAAATCCATGGCTACTCAAATGATAACGAATGGAAAATCAATGACAAAAAAATCAACAAAAAACAAAAATTTAACTTTTAATAAACAAGATTACCGTGTGTGCAAAGAGGCCATGGAAAATCCTGAAGTTTTCCAAAAGCTTGCTAAATGGGGCCGAGAAGAAATCAAAATTGCTGAAAAAGAAATGCCAGGTCTGATGGCTTTAAGAAAAGAATTCGGTAAACAGCAACCACTGAAAGGTGCTAGAATTTCTGGTTGCCTTCACATGACTATTCAAACGGCAGTGCTCATTGAAACTTTGACTCACTTAGGTGCTAAAGTTCGTTGGTCTTCTTGCAATATTTTTTCCACTCAAGATCACGCAGCAGTCGCCATTGCAGCTGCAGGAATTCCTGTTTTTGCTTGGAAGGGCGAAACAGAAGCGGAATTCAACTGGTGCATCGAGCAAACAATTACCGGTTGGGGCAATGAAGGCTTCAATTTGATTTTGGATGACGGCAGTGATTTGACGAACATGATGCACGAACCACGTTTTGCAAAAGAAATGAAAAAAATCATTGGTATTTCTGAAGAAACAACCACTGGTGTTCATAACGTGATGAAGCTTAAAGAATTCAAAAAATTAAAAGTGCCTGTGATCAACATTAACGATTCGGTCACAAAAACGAAATTTGATAACTTGTACGGTTGCCGTGAATCCTTAGCTGATGGCTTGAAGCGTGCCACAGACGTGATGATCGCTGGTAAAGTGATCGTGGTCGCTGGTTACGGAGACGTAGGAAAAGGTTCCGCACAATCTGTTAAAGGTTTAGGCGCCCGCGTTCTTGTCACTGAAATTGATCCTATCTGCGCTCTTCAAGCTGCAATGGAAGGTTTCGAAGTTGTGACAATGGATGAGGCGGCTGGTGTGGCTGACATTTTTGTAACAGCCACTGGATGCTGTGACATCATCACCGAAAAGCATTTCACAAAAATGAAAGAACACGCCATTGTTTGTAACATTGGTCACTTTGATATCGAAATCGACATGGCTTGGTTGAATAAAAATTCCAAGCGCCGTGAAGTGAAGCCTCAAGTTCATATTCACACGTTGAAAAATGGCCGTGAAATCATCGTACTGGCTGAAGGCCGTCTAGTGAATTTGGGTTGTGCCACTGGTCACCCAAGTTTTGTGATGTCAAATTCCTTCACGAATCAGGTGATGGCTCAAATGGAGCTTTTCTTGAACCGTGATAAGTATCAAGAAATCGATGTTTACAGACTTCCTAAGCACTTAGATGAAAAAGTAGCTGAACTTCATTTGGCTCACGTGGGTGCAAAACTCACAAAGCTATCAACTAAGCAAAGCAAGTACTTAGGTATGGATGTGGCAGGACCATTTAAGCCTGAACATTACCGCTACTAAGTCCTTAAATTATTAATTGCTAATTTTAAAAGGCTTCATGAAGATAATCTTTATGAAGCCTTTTTTATTTTTAATACTTATGTCGTTTTTAATTGGTTGTTCGCACTCTGTGATTTTACCAGGGTCTTATCGTCAAAAACCAAAATCAGCAGAAAAACAATGGGGCGGGGAAGTCGGCCTCGGCATTCAAGAAATGGTTTCTGTGGAAGTCTTTAATGATATCACGACGGATCCTCCGCAAAGAACTGATGGCGTAGATTTAGATTTATTGGAAATTGCTATTCCCATTTTACCATTCATCGATTTGAGCTTAGGCGTTTTTAATAATCTTGATGTTTATTACACCTCTGGTTTGGGACTTCGTTATCAGTGGTTGGGTGACTCTAAATCCACGGGCTGGAATGCAGCTGTCTTTGCGGGGGCGGCTGGTTACGGCGCTCAAAGTGACTCGGAAAATTCTGGCACCACCAGCGCAGACACAGAAATATCAGGAGTCGAGTACGGACTTTCATTTGGACATTACTGGACAGCTAACAACGGTCTGTATCTATCAGTTGGTACAACGGACGGGAAAGCCAAAACGAAAATCACTCAGCCCACCAAGATCTTTAAATATGATGACCAATTTGATCATACCATCATAAGCCTTGGCGGCACCTACGGTGAAAAATGGTATTTGTGGCTCGAGATGAGCTCCATTTCCACCAAATGGAAATTTGATGAAGGTGGGTCGAACACTCAAGACAATAGTAGCTTTTTAGTTGGTACCGGAGTTCACTGGTAAACTAGATTTTATTTTCCAGCGAATCGGTTTTGACGTAAGATAAGTAATATTTTAATTCTGCAATGCTTTCACGGATGTCATCTAAAGCCCTGTGCTGATTTTTTTTCTTATACTCAGTTTTTAGCTTATCTTTAAAAATAATTTTCCAAGCCGTCACATCCAGCATTCTGTAATGAAGAAGTGGCGCCAGGTTTTTAAAATATTTTTCGATGAACAAGCGGTCTTGCATAATAGAATTTCCGGCTAGTACCGCATTTTCACGGCCGTTTGGAAAATACCATTGAATCATATCGATCAGATCTTTTTCCACCACCGCCATGTCTTTACCTTTTGGAACCTTGGCCAGCAGGCCCGAGGCCCCGTGGTGGGTTTTATTCCAATCGTCCATGCGGTCTAAGAATTCTTGGGGTTGTTTGATCACGGACTCGTAGGTGGCCAGTTCTTTGAATTCAAAGTCCGTCACAATACAAGCCACTTCGATGGGGCGCTCAATGTCCACATTGAGGCCCGTCATTTCCATATCAAGCCAAATTAGCGATCCATCCATGATATTACTTAGTAACGGGGGCTGCAGGGGCAACAGTGGCAGCTACAGACTTCACAGGGTAGCCTTGCTTGTCGATAGCCGCTTTGATTTCGTCCACGTTGACTTTGTCAGCGGTAACAACCACTTGACCCACAGTTACTTCACAAGTTGTCAGCTTCTTAGCTGTTAACATAGGCTTACAAACCTTAGTTTCCACGCGCTCAACACAGCTACCGCAGGTCATTTTATCCACTGTGAAAGTTTGAGAATCGGCGAGGGCGATACCAGATGCCAAAAAAGTAAGCAATAATAGAGACTTATTCATTGAGAAACTCCTTTTAAAAGACTATTAAAAATAATAGTTGATCCGGATCAACAAGGCCAGTATAAATTTCGTTCACGTGATTTCCCTAGCGGGGTGGTAGTTAAGTTGGTTATAACGTCCGCCTGTCACGCGGAAGGCCGAGGGTTCGAGTCCCTTCCACCCCGCCAATTTTCAAATCTCATAGAATTATTATATTAGGTTGCACAGTCTTTCATGTGGCTACCTTAGCCAGTCTATTTTGACAATCATGGATGTTTACGAGATGACTTGTGTGATGGCAGTAAAGCGAGATCCTAAACTTAATAAAATAGTGAAAGCCCTGAAGGAAGAATTCAATCCTACGCGCCTTTTTCTATTTGGATCACGGGCGGATAAGGCTCATCGCAAAGATAGCGATTATGATTTTGTTTTAGTAGTTCCTGGAAATAAAAAATCCAGACTCTCCAATATGAACAAAGCCAGTGATCTGCTTTTCGAGAAATTTAAAATATCGGCTGATGTCTTTGTATATTCTGAAAAAGAATTCAATGAGTGGAAGGATGAACTGAACTCGATTCCTGAAACGGCCTTGAATACAGGTCGGGAGTTCGATCTTGGCTAATCCTAAAATGACCAAGCTTTGGTTCAAGCATGCAATCAGGGATTTAAAAACAGCTAAAGCACTTTTGGAAATGGATTCTGACTATAAACACGCAGCCGCTTATCATGCTCAACAATGTGCTGAAAAAGCAATTAAAGGTTATCTGACTTTTGCAAATTGCCGTGTGGCAAAAACACATGACATCAAAGCTTTGGCTGAAATTGCAGAGACTGTGGATAAGACATATGCTAAGTCAATTTTGAAATATAAATCTCTTACTAAACTCGCGATCGTTTATCGATATCCTGATGCTGAGGTAAAGCCTTTGACGTTGGCTACTGCGAAGTCAGCAGTTAAGAAGGCTGAGAAAGCTTATCATTAATGTTTTAAGAAGGTTTATGGTTAAGTCATATTGCTATGCTTTTTTTACGAATTCAGATTTTAAATTCATTGCACCAAAACCATCGATCTTGCAGGAGATGTCGTGGCCATCACCCCCATCCATCAAACGGATATTTTTAACTTTGGTGCCGACTTTGATGGCCGAGGACGAGCCTTTTACTTTGAGTTCTTTGATGACTATAACCGAATCTCCATTTTGAAGAACATTTCCGTGGGCATCACGAATCGAGGAGTCAGAAGCTTTCTCTTCGGTGATTTCTTTGGCGGCAAACTGGCTCCACTCGTGGGCACATTGCGGGCAGATCCACATACTTCCATCAGCGTAAGTAAATTGGGCATTGCATTTGGGGCACTCGGGCTCAGTCATGACTTAGCCTCTCTGATCGAGCAGGCTCGGTCAAGATGGAACTGTCGGCAAATAAGTTCAGCTATCACAATTCGTTTCTTTATTTTCCAATTTTAGCCATTCGCTCTTTTATCGCCTGCACAGCTAAATCACTTTCACGATTAAACAATGCCCCAGGAAGAGCATCTAAAAATCCATTGTTACTTAGTAAAGACTTAAATTCTTTTTTTAAATATTTTACGAAATCTTCAGAGCATTTATCCAGCATCCCCTCAAATATTTCTTTGGGTGAAACCTCTAAAACAGAAATGATGTCTTCCATATCTGGGCTAGCTAAGAAATCATTATAGCCTCGATCTTTAAAAGCCTCAATTTTTGTACCACTTGTTTGTGAAGCCAAGAGCTGAAATATTAGAGCTCATGATGTCGACTTTGAAATCTCGGTAAATCCATCGACATATCGGAGCATTTTCGCTCATGTCATTTTTAAAACCTTTTGATCGAAGTAATTCTTCATTTAGCCAATTTTGTTTTTTCCCCATAATTTCCATCACGACATCCACATCATCGGTTGCGCGAGCAAGAGGCTGGTAGATTTCAGGTAAGTAAAAGGGAATGGTTGCACCACCAACGAACACGGCACTGTCGTTAAGCTCACCCAGAGCTTTCGCAACAACCATGATCATTTCTTTTGTGTTGGGTTGTCGGCTTATACGTTTTTTATTTTCTTTTCGATGTAACTAGCAGCAAGCTTTCGCTCCCTTGCTCTGCCAACCCGAAGAATTTCGATGGCTGCCATCAATCCATAAAATTCGGGGTCTTTCAAAGCAGCCTCGGCTAACTCTGGATAGAAAGGTTTTATCATTTGGCCACGCTTGCTGCCATTGATCGATGGCCAAACATAAATGTCATCACTATTTTGCACCACCATATTTTTATGCATAGGTGATGATATGGCAGTTGGTACACCTGCCGTTAATGCACCAATCTCAGCTGGAAACATATACTTGATTGCGTGAATGATAAATTCAAGAGCAGCTGATCGATTGACTCTTTTGTTGTTAACAAGGCCAGACTTAGATAAGCGAGCTAAGGCTTTCGCGATTTCACTTTGGCTCAATTTTAATTCCATGGCTAAATCAACTTGCCGCCAGTCCTCCTTCTTAATTGAAAGAAGTTTTGCGAGAAGAGCAACATCTTGAGGCTTTAAACTTATGGATTTCTGCATATTTTAAGTATCGGCTATATTAGTTTAAAATTCAATATTCCAATTTAGAATATTGAATAATATAATATTTTTAATTGCTTAGATGTATCAAAATGAGATAATTAACAGGTCTAGCGAGGTGTATATGTCAAACGATAGCTCTCTTTACCGAAGCGGTTTAATTTACGATGCTATGAATGATTCATTGGTTGAAGATATGCATTTTTACTTGGAAGAGTTAAAAAATGAAAAGGGCACCATTTTAGAGCTTGCTTGTGGTACAGGCCGAATTACATGCGCACTGGCTAAAGCTGGAAAACAAATCACAGGCTTGGATCTATCAAAGACGATGCTGGATCAAGCAAAAGTAAAATCGGATAAAATGGGTCTTAACATTGATTGGCACTTAGGCAGTATGATCAATTTTAATTTAAACAGTCCCTTTGATGTTATTTTTGTAGGCTATAATTCTGTTCACCATATTTTAACTAATGAAGACTTTAAGAACTTCTTAAGTTCCGTAAAAAAGAATTTGAAACCTAATGGTCGATTTTTATTTGATATCTTTAATCCAAGCCTAGCCATTTTAAATCAACAAAAAGTCAGAAGTAAAATGGATGATTTTGTTGATCCGTCGACCAATGAACACATTTTTGTGACAGAAGATAACTACTACGATGCGGCCACTCAAATCAATCATGTAACTTATTATTACTCAAAGAAAGACCAACCTGATTATCACTCTCACCCCTTGGATATGCGCTGCTACTTCCCTCAAGAAATCAATGCACTTCTTCAGTACAACGGTTTTCAGATTATTAATAAGTATGGGGACTTTGATAAATCTCGCTTTCAAAGTTCATCGCAGAAGCAGATCTTTGATTGCAGGGTAGATTCGAATTAATCGTTATACTTTCTTCCAGCAAATACGCGGTAAATTCCAAGTAATAGCATAGCACCAATGACTGCTCCGATCAGGCCAGCGAATTCACCTGCACCGTAGATTCCCATATTAATTCCTAGCCAGTTAGCAAACATGGATCCGCCGATACCAAGCAAAATGGTGACGATGATTCCACCGGGATCGCGACCAGGCATCAAAAACTTTGCAATCGCACCCACTATAAAACCAATCAGAATCACCCAGATCATTGAAGCTCCTTATGTTAAAATTCCACCCTAGTTGCTATGATGAGGGGTTACAACACTTAAAGACCCAATTGAAATGATAGCAAAGTCTCTTGGCTTGACGGCTAGATTTATTTTTGATTTACAATCTCAGTCTATAATTCAAATCAAAATAGCTATATTGATCCTAGGAGAAATTTCAGCTATTACCTATGGTTTGAGCATTAGCTACTTGTTGCAGTTCAGTGCTCCCAATTGCAAGGTAGATAAAGTCATGGGAACTAACAATAAAACACAAGCACTCAGACCTGTTCTTGATATTTACGAAGAAAGTGCATCGTTTTGGTCTAAGCAGCGTGAACAAGGATCATTCTTTGAAAAAAAGTATATGTCCTGGGTCATGCAGCAGCTTTCCCCCGGTGATCAGTTATTAGATGTGGGTTGTGGAAGTGGTTTTCCAATTGCTGATTATTTTATTAAAAATGGAATCATTGTTACTGGAGTCGATGGTGCTTATGCAATGATTGATGTTGCAAAGAAAAAATATCCACAAGCCCAATGGGAAGTCATGGATATGCGAAAGCTTCAATTGAATCAGACATTCCATGCGCTTGTTGCTTGGGATAGTTTTTTTCACTTGAGTTATTTAGAACAGGAACAAATGTTTCCAATATTTAGAGCCCACTTAATTGAAGGTGGTGTTCTTGTCTTTACTTCGGGTCCTGAAAAAGGAGAAGCCGTGGGTGATATGAACGGGCATCCACTTTTTCATGCCTCACTTGCACCGACTGAGTACCGTAGTCATTTGGAAAAAAATGGCTTCAGCGTTGAGAGTTATCACCCAGTCGATAAAGATTGCGGTGGACATACCGTTTGGCTTTGCCGAGCTGTTTAAACAAAAAGTTGTGATGCTTTTGAGTGTCTCATAAAGCTACGAACCATAAGGAGCATTGTGGATTACTTAATAAATTTATTAAGCAAAAAATTAAAATTTCCGATAAGTAATTATGAGCAAATTTATTTTTACCTTAGCATCGATAATAATTTTCAGTTTAGCAGCCAACTCTCACTCCGGAGGCACTGACTCGTCTGGTTGTCATCATGATCGTAAAAATGGTGGTTATCATTGCCATCACTCTGATCCAAAAAATGAATCTAGAGAAGTCAGCTCAGAAGATTATGAAGTTGTGTTTAATCAGAAAACAAAAAAAATACATAGGCCTGGCTGCAAGTCTGCAAAAAGCTGTACAGTTAATTGTATCAACCTGATGAAATCTGAGGCTTTAAATCGTCAAGGTCATGCTTGTGGAAATTGTGGCGGTTAGAGCTTTATTGCCTAGGGCTTTGTTCATCGTTTCCGAAAAGCTTCCCTGGCAAAAACGATCAATCTGTTGTTTGCTGGCATCTCATGGTCATTAATTAATTTAAATCCGTAATCAATCATATTCTTTTTAACATCTTCAAAGTTTCTGATGCCACTTGATATGTTTTGCTCTTTTAGTTGAGCATCAAATTCGCTGTTACTTGTGCTTGTGAATTCACCATTATACTTAAAGGGTCCATAAAAGAAAACCAGGGACCCTTCACGCAGTCTTTTACCAAGAAGCTTGAACAGAGTTTTATTTTCTTTCCAGCTCATGATGTGAAGTGTGTTCGCAGTAAAAACAAAATCAAAAGATCCTTTGGGAAAATCATCAACACCAATTTCCAATTTCTCTGGGCCGTGCAAGTTTTGAATCTTTTCTTTTTTAAGAAGAGTCGCTATAGGAAGATGATTTCTGGCAAGATCCGATGTCACCCACTGTAGTTTTCCAAAATGCTTTGTGAAATAAATGGCATGTTGAGCGGTGCCCGTGCCAATTTCCAGTAAGCGCTTTTCACCATGAATGTACTTTTTAAGAACTTCCAGTATGGGACCTTTGTTGTTTTCTGCAGCTTGAGAGTGGTTTTCATTTGAATTCATTGGAGTAGGGTAGCATGGTTAATTTCTAGAGCCAAGCTCTCAACTTTAGCCAATCTTTGGAAAGGGAGTACTTCAATGACATTGCCTCAACTTCTTTATGGAACTGCGTGGAAGGAAGAATCCACCCAGCAATGTGTGGCCTCAGCCCTAGCTGCAGGATTTCGGGGATTTGATACAGCCAACCAAAGAAAGCATTACTATGAGGCGGGTGTGGGTGAGGCTCTCAAGTTATCGGGAATTTCTCGCTCTGAGATTTTTTTACAAACCAAATATACTTTTCAAAGAGGTCAAGATCACCGTTTACCCTATGATCCAAAAGCTTCAATCGCAAATCAAGTGAAGCAATCCTTTGAAAGCTCACTTGAGCATCTGCATACCGATTATTTAGACTCTTTGGTTTTGCATGGACCCGCAATTTCAAATGGGGAGTCATTAGATGATAAGGACTGGGAAGCGTGGAATTCCATTCAGGAATTGCATAAGGCAGGAAAAGTTCACTTACTTGGTGTGAGTAATGTGAACCTGTCACAATTAAAACAGTTTTATGAAAATGCCAGTGTGAAGCCAAGCTTTGCACAAATTCGCTGTTATGCAAAAAATGGCTGGGACCTAGAAATCAGAAAGTACTGCGCAGAAAAAAATATTATCTACCAAGGTTTTTCGCTGTTAACTGCCAATAAAGAACATCTCACCGGTCCAAAAATAAATGAAATGGCAAAGCGGTACAGTGCAACTTCTGCACAAATTATTTTTGCCTTTTCTAGACAAGTGGGAATGTTGCCTCTGACGGGAACGACAGATCTCCTACATATGAAACAAGATTTAGAAAGTCTTTCGATTGCTTTGGAAGATTCTGATTTGAAAACTATAGAGGAAGTAGGGTTTTAATGCAAAACTATGATATAAAAAATTTTTTTGATCGAATTACCATTTATCAGCATTCAGCTTTATCTAAGGATGGAAAAAAGTTAGCTTATATTTCTAATATCACAGGGGCCCCCCAAGTGTGGGTCGGGGAAATTCACCCAGATTCGCCAAAGCTATTATTTCCAAAACCTGTTACGACAGCCACAGATCAGTTTCCACACGTTATGGCTCCAGCCCTTGAATGGATTGGAAATGACAAATTGGTTGTGACTCTTGATCGTCACGGAGATGAAAAAACCAAAATCAGTATTATTGATTTTAAAGAAGGAATACACACCGAGATTCCTCAAGGAAAAGGTCGTGATTATCTTGGTTTTGTTTCTGAGGATAAAAAGACACTTTATTTTAGTTCAAACCGTGATGATTTAAGATATCAAGGTCTTTACACCTATGATTTAAAGACAAAAGAAGTTGTTAAGCAGTATGTGGCAGAAAATAGATGGTCCACTTGGACCATTCCAACACCTTGGAAAGGTTCTTATTTTTTCATTGAGGCCATTGCTAATACTTCCATGCACTTGAAGCGAATCAATCTAAAAACTAAAGAAGTTACGGATGTCTTTGTAAAAGAAAACACGACAATTCAGCCTGTGGCTTTGTTGCCAAAAGATCGCTTATTAGTGACGACAAATTTTGGTCGAGAATTTATGTCTTTAGCTATTCTTTCTTTAAAATCAGGCGAACTTGAATACTTTCAAAAAGACGCTTGGGATGTGGAATTTGCAAAGCTCAGTCAAGATAAGAAAAACCTTTTTGTGGTTCGCAATGCTGAAGCTGAAAGCCGTCTTGAACATTACTCGTTTCCTTCTTTTAATCGTTTGAAAACTCAGTTTAAAAAGGGTGGAATTATTTCTAGTGTTGATTATTTGCACAAAGAAAAGACATTAATTGTTGGGTATATGTCACCAACAGAGCCTAAGAATTTTTACCATCTTTCACTGAAGTCAAAAAAGATAGATCGGCTAACAGATACTTGGTGTTCAATCGTGCCAGAATCAAAAATGGTGAATCCAAAATCTGTTTGGTACCTGTCTGGTGATACGCAAATTCATAGTCTGCTGTTTTTACCGAAACTAGCCAAAAAGAATGGAAAAAATCCTATTATTGTTTGGCCTCACGGGGGGCCTCAGGCTCAAGAGCGAAAACAATTTCGTCCCATTTTTCAGTACTTTCTTTCAAAAGGATTTGCAATTTGGGCCCCCAACCACAGAGGCTCAACAGGCTATGGAATGAGTTTTTGTAAACAAATCGAGCGGGCTTGGGGAACAGCAGACCTTCCTGATATGCTTAATGGTATCGACTGGCTAAAAAAATCAGGTTGGATAGATCCAGACAAGATGACTATTATGGGAGGATCTTACGGCGGTTATATGACCCTAAGATCAATTACAAAAATTCCAAAAACATTTAAAGCAGCGGTAGACATTTTCGGGGTTTCGAATCTTTTAACATTTTGTGAAAGTGTTCCTGAAGATTGGAAGTTTTCAATGAATGCTTTGGTAGGTCATCCCATTAATGATAAACAAATGCTAATAGAACAATCACCGATTAATGCTCTTAATAAAATTGATTGTCCCTTACTTGTTATTCAAGGAGCCTTGGATCCACGAGTGGTTAAATCAGAATCTGATCAGGTTGTTGGAGAACTAAAAGCCATGAATAAAGAAGTCGAATATTTGCTATTTGATGACGAAGGACATGGATTTTTCAAACCTGAAAATGAGCTCAAAGCTTTTAGAAAAGCAGCTGAGTTTCTTGAGAAATTTATTAAATAGAAATCTATGCTCATGAAATACACACCCAGCCCCGATTACATCACTCACTATAACAGAGGCGAACCCTTTCGCACTGTAAGTGATGTCGCAAGTGATCGATTGCTAGAGGTTTTAGGTCAACTTGATGAAAGTAACTCATGGGGTTTAAAAAGATTTTCAGATCCTGAGTATTTACCCAGGCGACTTCAAGTTGAAGAAAAAATTCGCCAAGATTTGATCAAAAAGGGTGGGGAACCAGAGCTTCTTCATCCCATTTACTTTTTCCTAGGAAATAATGCCAGCTTTGAAAAGCACAAAAATAATGTGGCTTATAAAATAAATTTACGTGATATTCCCGAGCAAGCAGTGAGCTTCACCTACGGTGATAGTTTGTTTTCTATGTGTGAGGACTATCGGCTCAAGCTAGGTCAAGAATACTTAAATCCTTTGTGCTTACTGGTTTATAAACTTGATGAATTGGAACATCTTTTAGAAAGCATCCAGGATAATCCCAACAAATTACATATCGAGTACCAGCTGTGGATTAAGCCTCAAATCGAAAGGGTCATCAAAAATTGTTAAAACTCACCAGCATGCTAAACGTCATTTTCCTTCTTTTATCTTTTGGTGTTTCTTCCTCAGCTCTAGCTAAGGTATGTACTGACCCATCCAATCAAATTCAGGTGGCGACTTATAATATCCTAAGCCGCCACACTTGGAAAAGCCTATGGCTTCAGACCTATCCCCCCTGGGAACAGCGAATGTCCATGATCGCTTCATGGGTAAAGAAAAATAATATTGATATCCTGGGCACTCAGGAAGGTCTTTTCGAAATGCTGGCACTTTTAAAAAAGGATCTCCCTGAGTTTGAAATGGTAGGAAGAGCAAGAAGTGACGATAAAAAAGTAGCCGAGTATTCAGCCCTTTTTATTAACCAGCAAAAGTTTGAAGTTCTCAACAGCGGGGACTTTTGGCTATCGAAAACTCCTGATGTGCCGTTTAGCCGAAGCTGGGATTCCAGGTACACCAGACTGTGCACTTGGGCCGAGCTTAAAAACAAAAAAGACAATTCTAAGTTATTTGTCTTCAACACACACTATGATCATTGGGGATCCTATTCCAGGGCACAATCCACTCAAATTATTTTAGACAGAGTTAAAAAAATCGCTGGTAAAGAAAAAGTGATTATCATGGGGGATTTTAATGCCGAGCACGGAGCCTCAGCTCTTGAACCTTTTTTAGAGTATTTTTTAGAAGCTAAAGATAGCTCTCGGTCGAAGCCCACAGGGCAGCCTAGGTCCTTTTTTTACGGCACTATCGATCACGTTTATGTAAGCCCCCAGATGATCACATGTTCTTATGATATCAAGGAGCCTAAAAGCCCCAGTGGTCAGCAGTTATCCGATCACTTACCAGTCGTTGTGAAAATTCAGCCGTTCAGGTGATTTTTATCAAAGCCAACAGTCATGACCGACGCCAGGGAAGACAGCCAGGCCACTTCTTCATCAAAGGTCATGATTTTTTTAAAACTTAACTGAATAGGACCTGGTTGCAAATTAAAGCCGTAAATTTCAAGCTCTTCACCGTCACTGACCACACCACCGATGTTTTTAATCTGGGGGATAAGGGCTTTGTTTTTCGAAAAATAAAAAATTCTTCCCTTTTTAATCAAAGACTCACCAGCTAATTCCACAGAGGACCTGTCATCAGCGTTGATGATGGTGTTCACGTGCGGGCCTATGTGAGAAAATAAATTTAAGTAATTTTTTTGAGTTGCTTTAGAATGTTCACCCAGTTTGGTGATGACGATCACATCAGGCTTGAGATGTTTAATTTTTTCTGATTTAAGATCTACTTCTTTGATAATCAAAATAAAGGGTTTTGCTTCAGGAATTATGAAGTTTTCATGCCATGTGTGAATACTAATCTTTTGGCCCGCATTTTTAAAATGGGCCTGAATATTTTCAGCCGTTTTTTCATGACCGTCACAACCTGTCACTGCAATAAAGACTTTTCCAAATAAACTCATGATGACTCTCCTTTGTTCGGCCTGTAGAGGCTCTGTTTTTTTATTCAAGGAGGTCAGAATTTTTTTTATTTGGATTTTTTGTGAGCTGAGCTTTTCAACTTGCTGAGAAATCAGAATCAGTCGTTTTTGCATGGACTCAGCAATCAACTGACGGCTGAGTTGCTTATCCACGTGTAACAGTGACTTAATTTCTGCCAAGGTGAAGCCCAGATTTTTGAATTCATTCAACCGCATTGCTAATTCTATCTGATCATCATGGTAATAACGGTATCCATTTTCACCACGAGCATGAGATTTAATAAGCTGCAATTTTTCATAAAGTCTGAGTGCCTTGGAAGACATTCCCACTTTTTTTGAAAATTGACCGATCGTATTCCAATTCTTCATTCTGACCTCGGAATTTAGGATAAAGTTTACCCCAAGGGCAAGGTCAAAAGGATTTATTTTCCTCGTAAATTTAGTGCACCTGACTCATTTTTTTGCAAGTCTCTGCACAATCCCGGCAGGTCACGGCACACATTTGCATGATTTCATCATCACTTATTTTCTCACAGGCCTCGGCGCAAGATAAGCAGGCGTCGGCACAAACACCACAAGTTTTTGAATGACGTGGGGAATCTCTCAGCATGAACCTAGCCGAAGTTGTACAAATATCGGCACAATCCTGCAGTAAGCGAATGTGGCCGATTTCAGCATGCGAGCCACCTTCTTTTAAACAATGTTGAATGGTTTGTTCACAGACCTGTGCACACCGTGTGCAATTTTGTATGCACTTTTGCATTTCATCAGTCATGTTTTTTATAAATGATCGAACTTGAATACTTTCAGCGACGTTTATATTGGCATCCATTTTACCCCCAAGGTGAAGACTTATTTTGCAATCACTGTGCCAGCGCATCGCTCTAAGTAAAGTTCCACCTCATGAATGTTTTCAAAATTTTGATGCTTCTGAAAACCTTTGAGTAGTATTTCACATTTTGTTTTTATACTTTCAAGAAGTGCAGTTTGCTGAATCAAGGTTAAGTCTGGATTGTTAAGATGCTTCACTAAAGCCCGGGCTCGCCATAAATCCATGGAATGAAATTTCATAGACAGCTGATCCTCATGGCCCCCGTGCTTGATGATTAACTCTTCCTCTAAAAAGCCAATTTCATATGAGGCTGCAATTCGTAGCCAAAGATCAAAATCTTCACAAACGGGAAAGCTTTCATCAAAAAGACCGACTTGATTGAATAGTGATTTTCTAATTAATACACTTGAGGAGGCGATCAAGCATTGCTTGGTGAATTCAGCAAAGAGTCGGCCGCCCAACTTTTGCTGTTTAGAATTTTGTTTAATAACTTTTTGTTCCCGGATCCAGACTTCGTTAGTGTGAACAATGGAAATGGAACTGTTTATGGATAAGTAATTAATTTGTTTTTCAAGCTTAGTGGGTAGCCATTCATCATCAGAATCAAGAAAGGCTATTAAATTTGATTTGGCAGCACGAACACCTGTATTTCTTGCTGCACTCACACCTTTCCCGCTTGTTTTTAAATACCTGAGATCAAAGGGTTCCAAATAGGGCTTCAAATCAATTTCAGAATGGTCATCTACCACCAAGATTTCAAAGTCTGTAAAAGTTTGTTTTTTTAAAGACTCGAGAGCTCTGACCAGGGGGTGTGTGCGGTTGTAAACAGGAATAATGATCGACACCTGGGGGATCTTTGACATGGGTCAATGCTAGCAGTTAAACTATTTTAGATGAATAAGATTCTGCACATCACAGCAAAAACAGATTGGGAGATGGCTAAAGCCAAAGGAATTTACACTCCACCCTCTTTTAATAAAGAGGGGTTTATCCATTGCTCTATGGCCCATCAAATTATTGATGTGGCCGAATTTAATTTTAAAAATCAGAACAATCTTGTTTTATTGGAAATTGATTTAAATCAGCTTCAATCACCCGTTAAGTTTGAAGACCTGTACGAATCCGGTGAAGATTTTCCTCACATCTATGGTGCTTTGAATTTAGAGGCTGTCAGCCAAGTGTTTTCTTTTCCCACACCTTTTCAATTGCCAGCTGAATTAAAAAAATCCTTTCCCTTTGAAATTAAAGGAAAGCGTATAATTTTAAAAAAGCATAATGAAGATCTGGCTGGGACTATGTTTGCTAGTATTGATGAAGACCGCAAGCGACTTAGAAAATTTTTACCGTGGGTGGATTCAACAAAATCTAAAGATGATTCATTAGAGTATTTAAAATTAGCTGCAAAATGGTGGTTAGAGGCTTCACTTTTTGATTACGGAATTTATACTATTGATGGCATCTACATGGGGGGCTTCGGTGTCCATAATATTGCTTGGGCTCACAACCGGGCAGAACTTGGATACTGGATCAATGGAAAATATGAAGGCCAAGGTTATGTCAGTGAAGCGGCCAAGTTGATTGAAGAAGTTCTATGGGGTCTTGGATTTAACCGAATTGAAATCAGATGTTCATCAGCGAATATTCGATCAGCCAATCTACCACAAAAAAATGGCTACACATTAGAAGGAACTTTGCGCCAAGAATGTATCGAGCAGGGTGAGTACCGGGACACACTTATTTTTGCAAAGCTTAGGTCGGATTAGCTAATTCCAATTATAACCAATGGAAACGCCGAAGGTGGCCGTATTGACTTGTTTCACGTCCACTGGAAACCCTTGGCTTGATGTCATGGCTTTTTCCCAGGTTTGGGTGTCTTCCATCACCCAATCAGAGAAAACTTGAAGAAAAATATTTTTAGTCAGTGGCTTTAAAAATTGCGCGGAAGCAAGCAGGCTTGTTTCAAAACGGTTAAAAGTTCCCGCACTGATGGGTGACGACCAAGAAACCCAAGAGTATTGAACTCCAGGACTAGCGGATAAAAGAAAAGATCCAAATTCAAAATTAATGCGTGCTTCAGGTCCGTATCCGACAAGAGCGCGCATAATTTGAAAGTCTGTTTCACTAAAGAACACATCTCCTGATTCAATGGCAAAAGGGTAGTAGGCAAAGGATCCTGTAGGCCCCCAATTGACAGAGAAGAATTTTTTAGCTTCATTACGAATTTTTTTTAATTGTAATCGACTGGCAAATTGTGAAACCTCACCACGGTCGTTATTAAATGATTTTGTTTTAACATTTAAATTTTGACTACCCCTAAGATTTAGAGCGGTCGAGCTTTGTGCCGTTTGATAACTAAGTGAGTTGGGTAACAGATCAAAAGATTCTTTAAAATCGAGAGCAAAAGCTCCGGGTGCAATTAAAATCAAGAGTAATGCTTTATAAAGGTGCATCACTGAGGTCTTGTTCCTGTAACGAGTGCTTTTGAATCAAATCTTTGAATTGTAGAAAGTAATAATCTGTCAAAGCTTGGTAGTCAGAAATTCTTTTGCTGGAGGCTTGATTTTGACTTTCGAGCTGGCTAAGCCTTTGAACATCACGAATCAATTCTGCGAACAAATTAGCTTTTATCACAGCTTGCTTTCTATCTGAAACTTGCATGTCTTTTACAGACTCTTCATTTTTCATCCACCTTTGCAAGCGCATAGTCTTCTCAATTTCTATGATTGAAGAGGCTGTGATTTCGGGTAGAGATTTTAAACTGGTTTTCAAATAGATTTGTGCTAACAATCCAGAGGCATTTAACCTTCGAACACTCAAAAAGGCATTGTTTGATTTTGCATCCTCTTCTGTTAATTCTAAGTAAAGCTCTAATTTTGTGCGCACATCTTGAAGTGATGAAGAAGGGTGAATCAGGTTTTCAATTTTTGGCTCTGTGAAAACAGTTTCACTTAATTTTTTTAAAGTGACCATCGAGTTAAGATCTAAATTGATCTGAAGCAGACTTCTGATGATTTCCGAAGAGTCCAGTGTTTCATATCCACTTGTTTTTTTAGGTTTTGATAATTTTGCTATAATATCATGAAAGTATCCAGCTGCTGGAAAGAAGAATGTTTTAAATACATCATAAGTGCTTGTTTGAAATCCATCAGTTCGATCAATCAGGGTTTTCATACGAAGAGCATCAGAAATGCCCTCTTGATAAAGATGAATGGCCCATTCGTGGTTTTTATTAGGAAGTTCGTAGGTCTCTTCGCCGATGGGAAAGCCAGCATCTTTTAATTTTTTTAAATTTGCACCAAAGCGTGCAAATCGAATAATAAATTCGTGATGATCCACTGATTTCGAAATTTGGCCCGGTTCATTTTCCGAGTTAAATTTTTGGCTTTGAAAAATATCAGCTAAAAAGAACGAGGCAATATAATTTTGCTTCATTATTTTTTCTTTTTCGGGGAACACCACTGTTTTACTATTTCCTAAAGACAGTAATTTTTCTGCTGCAATTACAAATTTTGTAAGCTCTGTTTTGACCTCATCAATTGAATGCTCAGGTTTTAAGAAGTTCTGGATTTTAGGAAAGGTTCTATGCCCCTTTGAAGTATCAGCGTATTCTATTTCACGAGACAGTTGATCCGAATTGAGTTCTAAGCCTTTATTTTTTAAAGATTGGTAAAGGAGTTCTAATTGGCTAATACCTTCATTATAAACAGAGGCATCACTAGTTTTCTTTTCAGGTTTCTGGCAGCCCCATTGAAAAACCATCAAAGATGCTAAAAAAATTAAACTTCCAAGTTTCATGGGGCGAATCATAACAGCTAAGAAATGGGTCACCAGTGTCAGTATTCTAACAGGCAAAAGTTACTTGGTCTTCGGATTGTAGCATTCAAATATCGAAAGCTCGGCTGCGCATTGACCTTCCAAATGCATTTGAAGCCTTTTCAAGCTTGAAGGTTGGTAGGATCTAAACTCAAGAAAGTCTTTATAGTTATAAATTCGAATAATAGGCCTTAAGCTTTGCATGGGATAGCAGCCATCATTGGGTGATTGCAAACAATATTCAGTTGACCGGGTTTCAGCCCCTGAAAGCATGGACCAGCCCAAAGCTGTGTTCCGGTATTGATTCATAACGGGTAAAATAATCCACAAGAAAAGAAGACCTACCCATAGCCTGGTGGAAGCCTGAGCTTTCCAGAAGCTGGTTGCAGTGCCATCAGATCCATAAAGCTTATGCGCGATTAGTAAAAAAGGTCCGTAAAGACCGTAGATTCTTAAAACTGAGCTCAAGAAAAAATAATCGGTTAAGAAAAAACTTATAATAAAAGAGAGAAAAAAACTAATCATTATCAGGGGGCTGATGAGTTGGTGCCAAAGCCAACTTTTATTATGAATTACAAATAAAACATGCACGGATAAAATCATAAACCCAACGTAAGTAATATTATCTTGGGTGATAAAAAGCCCCACGGTCACATGAAAAATAGCGCACAAATAAAATCCCATAAATCTTGTTTTTTTAAAAACAAGTAAGAGACCCATAAGAAACTCAGCAGGAATGACGGAAAGGGCTAAAAATTCAGAAAATCCATCGATTGGAAATTGAAAATCCTTAAGCTCAGGAGCCAGTAAAAAATTGGTTGAAGTGGGAAGAACCTCAAGCATGGTTTCAAGATTAAAAAGTTTATGCAGAGCTGCTGACACATACATAAAAACAAGAAGATAAAGAAAAGGTAGCGGGCTTTTTTGTCTGTCTGAAAAGGAAAGTGCCATTAAAACCATTGGTGTGAAGTAACTAAATGAAAACCTTTTCTCGGTGGTCAGAAGCATCAAAAGCAGGCTTAAGATTCCTAATGATAGAAAATTAGATTTTTTGGAAAACATTAAAAAAACGCTAGATATCAGGCACACCCAGGCTAGGATAAAAGTAACTGGAGGATGGCCTAGGAACTCCAGTCCAGGTAAAGGAAAGTGAAGCCAGGTCTTTGAATTCCACAGCAAAAGATCGCTGTGATTCCTAAATAGACTTATCACCAGCTGAACAAGTGTTAGAATCTTAATGGAATTGAAGATGGTTAGTTTATTTCGCATTCTTAATAAACAGTAATTCTATACCTGGAACAGTTCAAGATCGAGGATCTAAAAACCGATAGTAAAGCTATGAAAACTCTGCTTTTTTTGCTTATTTCTTTTTTGTTACCTCAATTGGCTGCGGCAAGACCCTTCTTAACTTATTCTGAGTTTCAAGCTCTTAAGTCCGACCAGCAAATTCAGTATATTTCATCTGTTAAGCAGCTTGTCGTAAGCTTAGAAAAGGATGCCCATCTTTATTCGGAAATGAACGGTGGACCACACTCCTACACGCGTATGTTAGCGGCATTAGTAAACCAAGCTGAAGCCTCTGAGCTGGAGAGGCTGTGTGATGTGAAATCCGTCGCACATTTAAATACCGATAATTTTTTAAGTAGAATTGAACAATTTATGTGGTGTGTAGAAAAAACGGGCCCTAAGGGGAGAAATATTTTTTTGCCTATGGCACCCAGGTCTGCTGTCGTTTTATCAAACGAATATAGAAACAGACTAGAAAAGGGAACACTGAAGCGAAATTCTCGCAGAGTGCAAGAGGCGAATGGAATTTTTTCTGCAGTGGTATCAGGTGTTAGAAAAGATGGTGTTTATGGTGGAGGAGGCGATTACACTTCCGAGCTTCAGACCATTAGTGAAAACATTGAAGTCACAGAAAGAATATTTGTCTCAGGGGTCGCTCCAAGAGTCAGATCAACCGCTGTTGAAGCTGTTCCGACGGCTCGAACGGCAATGCCAGCTCCTGAAATAAAATCAGCGGTTATTGATCAAACACTTATTTGTTTGTATGCAGGATTTGTGATTTCAAAAAATGATAAATCAAGCTGCAAGCCTTTAAGTCAGTTACCAAAAAGTTGGAGTTCTAATTTTTTTAATCGCGATGAATTTCAATGTTCAGCAAGTGTTCCTGTTATGTGTAACCCTTTGCTATTTGGCTATGAACCTGAATGTAAAAATGAAGAAAAAAAACCCTGCCAAAAAAAATTACCGCTGTGTATTTCAAGATCAGCATCAGCCACTCGGGATTGCCAATTGCTAGCTGAACAAAAAAATTCTTTTGAAAATGTGGCAGAGATTTGGAAAAGCCAATCAGGTGAGGCTCTGTACAAAGAATTTGTATCTCAGCTGGAATCACTTTGTGATGCTGACGCACTAGAGGCTAGAAAAATTCAGCGAAAAGCCAAAAAAGATATAGCTGATACCTGTAAAGTGGCCTTTGAAGTTTTTGAAGATCAAGTGGAAAGAAAATTTCTTCCTACTTCAATTAGAGGTTCAAAAGCCAGTGGGCAAAAATAAATAATCACTGAATTGGCAAAGGACTTATTTTAAGCTAAAGTTTTGTCATAACAAGGGGTGATTGAAATGTCTGATGATCTAAAAGCAGAACTGGAAAGATTAAAAGCCGAAAATGAAGCTTTAAAAAGCAAAAAAAGCAGCTCGGGCACTTTATCAATGAAGGTCAGTGAAAAAGGGGCTTTATCTGTTTATGGAATGGGTCGATTTCCTGTTACACTTTATAAAGAACAGTGGCTCAAACTGCTTGGAATTGCCGACGAGTTAAAGAAATTTATCGCTGAAAATGACAGCCGTTTAAAGACTAAAGAATAATTACTTTAAAAATTCTTTGATTTCTTTTTCTGCGTTTTGAATATCGGTGAGGCCGACCAAATGGCCGCCTTCACCTTCTATAATGGTGACTTTTGCAGATCCACCCAGTTTTTTTACTTTTTTAGCCGCATCGATGACTAAATCAGGGGGAAATAAGTAATCAGTTTTGACCGAGATAAATAACAGGGGTGGGGTTTCGGGTCCCACCTTATTTTCGATATCAAAGGCTTGATTCACTTGCACCATATGAAGAAAAGAATTGGCATCCACAAATTTTGTTTTAGCATCGGCCCCCATTTGAAGCTTTAAATCAATTTCATCAACCGGAAGATGCCCTAAGTTTTTTTCAGCCCAAGCAAAATCCACTGCTGATACTGTCACTGCTTTTAAAGCTTCAGCTAATCCAATATTGGGCTCTTTGCCTTTTTCATAATTTCCATTTTTCCATTTAGGATCTTTTTTGATCGGTGAAGCCCAGCCATTCAAAACAGCAACTGTGAGTGCGGGCATGGAAAGCCCTGGGCTAATCACTGCAATCACTTTTCCCACATGATTGGGATAATCAGCCGCCCATTGCAAAGCCTGCATAGAGCCTGCTGAGGGCCCAGCGACTGCGACTAATTTTTTAATGCCCAATGATTCTATCAAAGCTTTTTGAACATTTACAAAATCAGAGTAAGTGACTTTGGGAAAATCGGCTCCGTAGGATTTTCCTGTTATTGGATTAATGGAAAGAGGACCTGTGGTGATAATATTGGGATCTTTGGGATTAATGTTAACTAAAGTGTCAGAGGAAATGATAAAATATTTGTTGGTATCAAAGGCTTTTCCAGGACCGATCACTTGATCCCAGTATCCGGGAGCTAAATCATTGGATTTGTATTTTCCAGCCGCATGAGAACTACCCGAAAAATAATGGGTAATTAAAATGGCATTGTTTTTTTCAGCGTTGAGTTTTCCGTAGGTTTCATAGCCAATGCGCACATTGGAAATTAATTTTCCACCCACTGTGGTGTATTTCGGAATTTGAAATTCTTGTTTAGCAACGATTTCATCAAGTGCAAAACCAAGCGAGCAGGAAAGTAAAATAAAGAGTATTTGCTTCATAAAGTGATACTACCTTTGCAAAAAAACTGTGCAACTGTTTTGACACATACAGCAAACAAACGCTTTCCTGATCAAATCCTAAAAAATTATCAACTCAACCTTGTTTTGCTCTGAAGCTGTCCTTTGGCCTAGCTTAATCACAAGAAACTAAACAAAGGAGTTTTGTTTGAAAAAAGTAATTTTATCGCTTGTGACAATTTTATCGAGCTTATCGATGGCTTGTCCCAACGGAACTGTCGCAAAAGTTGTTAATAATTTAAAATTGTGTGCTTTAAGTGGAAACTATGTGTCCACAGAGCTTCGCTTAACAGCTGATCATCAATACCTCATTGAAGACGGTGTGTTTATCGGTGCCGACAACCAACAGAATTCTGTACTTCGCATTGAAGCGGGAACTGTATTGCGCGGTGGACCTGCAAGCTTTATCGCTGTTCTACGCGGGTCACAAATTATTGCTGAAGGCACAAGTACTAAGCCCATTACTTTTACATCTTTAAAAACTTCTGAGCGTAAGCGCGGTGAGTGGGGTGGACTTGTATTAAATGGAAATGCTCCGATCAATCGCTGCCGTGCAGGATCAAGTGTATGTGAAGCCATTTCAGAGGGCATCAAAATCAAAGAAGTTAAATTTGGTGGCAATCAACCTCAAGACAGCAGTGGTGCACTAAAATATGTAAGAGTGGAATTTGCTGGATATCCCATTGCTCCTGATAATGAGCTGAATGGAATCACTTTTAATGGTGTGGGTTCTGGAACCCTTGTAGAAAACATTCAAGTGCACATGAATTCGGATGATGGAATTGAATTTTTTGGTGGGACTGTGAATGCAAAATATGTGGTTTTAACTGAAAATGAAGATGATTCATTGGACTGGGACATGGGTTGGACTGGTAAAATTCAATTTCTTGTTGTTGATCAAGGTGTTGACACTGTTGATAACGGCATCGAAGCTGACAATCTTCAATCACCTATGAATGCAATGCCAAGAAGTCGCCCAACTATCAGCAATATGACTTTAATTGGAGCCCCTAAGTCAGGCTATGGAATGCTACTTCGTCGCGGAACGGGTGCTGAGTTATCCAACACGATTATCTCTGGCTTTGCAAAAGGCTGCATTGATATTGATGACAATGAAACTTTTGTGAATGCAACGACGGCATCTGGAATCCTTATGAGTCATATGATTCTTGATTGCAAAAAACCATTCGAAGCTGAGGCTGGTGATTTGTTTTCAACTGAAAGCTTTTTATCCAATCAGATTGAAGTTCAAGTGTTGAGTCCTAAATTACAAGGCTGGATCCCAGCGGCTGGCAGTCCTGCACTTTCAGGTGCAGTAACTCCTGAGGATTTCTTTTTTGAACCTGTTGATTTCATTGGAGCCTTTGGTTCTGAAGATTGGTCTGCCGGTTGGGTTTTAAAAGCTCGCCAGTAATCCATAAGAATGCATTTTAAACA
Organism: Bdellovibrionales bacterium Ga0074139; assembly: GCA_001464795.1. Classification (GTDB taxonomy): domain Bacteria; phylum Bdellovibrionota; class Bdellovibrionia; order Bdellovibrionales; family Bdellovibrionaceae. The sequence continues at coordinate 73,391 of LNEB01000008.1, read as the reverse complement.
TTTTAAATTTAATTCTAAAAAAATCAGGCTTACCTTAGGGGTAAGTCTGATTCTGTTTTTTTCCAAACTTACATTTGCGCAAATCAATACAATCAAAATTGAAACATCAAAACCTATAAAAACCGGTGAATTATTTATTCAAGCCTTTGAGGGCTCAAAACCTGTTCAATCCCTTATTTTAATGATCGATAATAAAAAATACCAGACGAATTCAGCAGGATCACTGCTGATCGAACTAACAGAAGGTCCCATTAAAATATTTCTTCCTCAAAGTGAAAAAACACTGACGGCATCTATCTTTGAAAACCAGCAAACCTATTTTAAAATCGAAATTGAAAAAAAAGAACTTCTTTCAACTTCTCTGGAAACACCTGATGACTCTGAAACTTTAAATTCAACGGATACTGAAACTGTTAGCTCAAAAGTGAAAGCTGCAGATCCAGGTGAGATTTTAGTACTGGCTCCGCAAAGCCGGGTTTCTTTTACAGCTCTTCTAGAGTTAAGAAAAAAAAATTCAGGGGTCTCTGAAATTTTAGGCTCAGAACAAATGGCAAGACAAGGGGACTCGGACGCGGCAAGTTCCTTACGAAGAGTGACAGGTCTTACTTTGTTAGACGGTAAGTATGTATTTGTTCGTGGTCTTGGTGATCGCTATTCGTCGGTTCAACTGAATGGATTTTCTTTACCAAGTCCCGAGCCTGCAAGAAAAGTGGTTCCCTTAGATTTATTTCCTGTCTCCATTTTGGATCAAGTTCAGGTACAAAAAAGTTATGCTTCTTCATTTCCAGGGGAATTTGGTGGTGGACTGATTCAGCTAGAAACCAAATCAAAGCCTCAAGAAACTTTTGTGCAAGTAGGAACCAGTGTGAATTACGAACCCAGTGACCAGTTCTTGACCTACGCTGGTGGAAAAACTGATTATCTTGGTCAAGATGATGGAACCAGGCAGATGCCGTCTCGGGTGAAAGCAGCATTGCTGAGTGGTAAAAAATTAGTTGATAATGGTGATCCTACCACTGGTTTTTCAAAAGAAGAACTAAGGGCTTTAGGAATTCAATTTAAAAAAAATTACTCTACATTTGAAAGAAAAGATTCCTCACTTCCCAATCTTCAACTGGGACTGGGATTAAAAAAAGAAACCGCTTTATGGAAGTGGGGTGTGACAGGTTCGGGAAGTTATAACACGGATCAAGATGTTATAAGTCAGCAAAGCTCAAAGCTTGATGTGCCAAGGCCTGGTGAGCTAGTTTTATCCGAAACTTCCGTTTCTGAAATTTATGAGATCGAAAGAAAGTTATCATTAGCGACAGATCTAAGTGCTGAGTATGATAGCACACACCAATTAAGACTGACCTTATTAAGCCTTCGTCACAGCACAGACGAAACACAGATTGAGGAATTCTCTGGTCCCGGTGTGAATGATTTCTCAAGACAGCGAACCCGCACAGAATGGGTCGAGAGAAATTTAAATGTTCAACAAGTTCAAACCCAGCACAAATTGGGACCAGCTCACAAAATGGCCTTGAAGTGGGGAAGAAGTCAGATCCGCAGAGAAGCTCCGGATCAAAAAGAAGTGAATTATAGAAAAGTTTCAGCTGAAGATCCCTATCAATTGGATGCGGAAGTATCAGGAAATATTAGAACCTTTAATGATTTAGCTGAAAACAGCCAGGATTTAGCTGTGAACTTTGAAGGTCGCTATGAAAAATTAAATTATCAATTGGGACTTGGACAAATTGTCAGATCCCGAGAATCCGATACCTTTCGCTTTCAATTTGTTAAAGATTACTTAGCTGGAAATACTCCTGATCTTACCCTTAATCCGGATCAAATATTTTCCAATGAAAACGATTGGATACTCGTTAATCAGACAGGAACTGCAGATAGTTATTCTGGATCCCAAATCACAGAGCATGCTTTTTTAGATTTAAAATATGCCATTCATCCCCAGTGGGAACTCAGTTCGGGACTCAGGATTGAATCCTCCGAGCAAACGGTCAAAACTTATTTTTACTACAGTCCTGATGACACCCAGTCATTGGGTGAAAATAAAACCTTGAATCAACTGCCTGCCTATTCACTGAAATGGACACCCAGCGACAAGTGGAGGTTAAGACTTGCCTACGGAGAGACCATAGCAAAACCAGACTTCCGTGAGCTTTCCACAGTTCGCTACATCGATGATGAAACAGGTTATGAAGCCAAAGGCAATACAGCTCTTGTTCCTACCATCATTCTAAATCTTGATCAGCGCATTGAATACTATTTTGCACCCGATGAGTTTGTCTCTGTTGGACTTTTTTATAAAAAATTTGAAAATCCCATTGAAGATGTCTTTCAGCCGCTTGCGGGATCTTTGATTAAAGTTCCACAAAATGCCTTGAGTGCAGAAAACCGCGGTCTTGAGTTTGAATCTCGAGTTTCATTACGAAGATGGGCTAGAGGTTTACGTCGGTGGTCTATTTTGGGTAACATTTCATGGATTGATTCAGAAGTTCAATTGAATCCTGAAACTGCATCACAGCTGACCAGTGAAAAAAGAGCTTTGCAGGGCCAATCTCCATATGTTGTTAACCTTGGACTTTTTTATGATCGTCCACTTTTGGGTTTTCAAGGATCCCTGATGTACAATGTGTTAGGACGAAGAATCACTGAAGTGGGCACTGATCAAAGGCCTGATATTTTTGAAGAGCCCATTCATCAGGTGGATTTAAATGTGAGCAAAAGAAATAAAAGTGGCCTCAGTTTTGGTTTCAAAATAAGAAATTTGATTGATCCCAAAATTCAATCCAGCCAGGGTGGACAGACGATTCGCTCCTATCAAAAAGGTCGAAGTTATTCAGCGGGGCTCACATGGACCCTATAAAAATATTAACTCTTTTGCTGTGTTTACTTGTGTCAGCCTGCGGAAAGCACACATCCAGCAGTCAATTTTTTGAAAAGTCAGGTGTCCAGCAAAAGCCAGTAGAGTCCTCAGATCCCTTTGTACTTTTGCAACAGGCCATTTTTGATGATCGCCTTGATCAAATCATTGAAATTTTAACAAGCCAAAAATATTCCATCGATCTTGTTTTGAAGTCTGAAAGAACTTTACTAGCTGAAGCGTCCAGTTTAAAAAAAACAAAAATCATGCGCTACTTAGTGATCCAGGGTGCTAATTTAGAAATCAGTTTAATTAACGGTGAAAGCCTTAAAAATTGGATCCAGCTTCAACCTGAAAAGTTAAAACTATCCAGAGCTTTATTTAAAACGGAAGCTGAAGATCAAATGGATCTTTTATCAGTGCTTGTAAAAAATGAATTTCGTCCATTGAAAGCCCTTTTAAATGAAGACATCAATGTTAACTTTATAAGTCCCGAGGGATCCACACCTCTCATTATGGCCATTGAAAATGAGTGGATGAATTCACTAAGAGTTCTTTTTTCAGATCCCAAGCTGGATGTGAATTTAGCTGACTTGAATGGTGAAAGCCCACTGAAAGTGGCACGAAAGAAAAACTTAAAAAATATTGAAAATGAACTTTTAAAACGTTTTGCAAAGGAATAAATGATGACTGAAAGAGTTTTTGCCGTGGCCCATTACGCTGACCAAGCCGTTTTAGTGTTACTTCTATTTTTAACTGTGATGGCGGTCTACCTAATTTTAGATCGTTATTTTGCATTAAGGGCTATTTCAATTAAAAGTAAAAATAGCCAAGCCATTATGAAATCAGCATTGCTGAATCAAAACTATGAAGTGGTTGAAAAACTGGCCAAGCAAAACACAGATTTAGCTGAAAGAGTTTGTTTTGTGGCTATCAATCATTTTAACAAATTTGGCGAAAAAGGTTTGGATGAATTGTTTCGAAGCCTTGTGATGATCGAAAAACCAAAACTTGAAAGGTCACTAGGATTCTTAGCAACAGTGGGATCCAACGCACCTTATATTGGACTGTTCGGGACTGTATTAGGAATTATGAAATCCTTCCACGATTTAGCACAAAGCTCGGGTGCTGGACAAAACACAGTGATGTCAGGAATTTCTGCAGCCCTTATTGCGACAGCTGCAGGTCTGCTTGTCGCCATTCCATCAGTGCTGGCTTACAATTATTTTCAAAAACAAGTGAAAGCTATTCTTTCAAGTTTAGATTCGGCACAAGAGCTCTTCATGCTTTACATCAAAACATCAGGAGACACCAGTGGCCGCTAAAACAAGTTCTGATGACAGCATTATCTCGGATATTAATATTGTTCCCTTAGTAGATATTATCCTGGTGGTTTTGATTATTTTTATGGTGACAGCGCCAAGCCTGATCAAACCCAGCATCGAGGTTAATTTGCCGACAGCTTCAAGTTCAGATGAAACAGAACCTTCTTTTTTACAAGTCACTGTTTCTGAAGAGGGTCGAATTTTAATTAATAATATTGAAGTGGACGCAGAAAAAGCCTTTGAACTTGCAAAAATCGAGCTTGATAAAAATCCAAAAGTCCAAGCGGTTATTACAGCTGATCAAGAGGCCTATCATGGAAACGTGATAAAAGTGATGGACTGGTTAAAAAAAGCAGGGGTGGATGATTTTGCAGTTTCCACAGACAGGGAGATTTTATGATATTTCTATTTATTCCATTTTTAAGTTTTGCTGATCCCATTATGGAGTTATCCAGTCAGCTGGTTCCTTTAAGATCACAAATGGAATCTGAAGCTGCGGATCTTGAAACTTTAAGACAAAGTAGCCTTCAAAACTTGTCAGCTTTGAAAGATCAGATTTCAGATCTCAAACAGAATTTAGCTGCTGAAAAATTAAAGGCAAAAATTTTAAATGAAAAAATGAGCCGACTTAAAAAAGTCCTTAGTTCTGGATCTACAAATTCTTTGGAAGATAAAAAATTTGTTACACAATGGATCAATGATCTTAAAATTTGGGTTCAGTCCTCGGTGCCCTATCAAACAGAAACAAGGCTTAAGAAACTAGAAGAAATCCAGCAAAGGCTGGAATTAAAGGAACCCCTAGAGCCCCTTGTTTGGGATCTATGGAATTTCACTTCCTTAGAACTTAAAAACACCAAAGGTTTTGCCAATGAGGTTTTGGAAATCAATCTTAATAACAATAAAGTAACAGCTGAAGTTGCAAGACTTGGAATGCTTCATATGTACTTTAAAACCACAGATCAGCAACTAGGCTTCACTAAAAAAACAGACGCAGGTTGGATTTGGGTCACCACTGAAAATACAGACGAGATTTTAGCCATCGAGAAAGTGCTAAAGGCTTCAAGGGCTCGCGTATTTAAAAATATTTTTGCTTTACCTGGACTTAACCCCCCTCGAGGTCAGTTATGAAAATTATATTATTTTTAATCATTTCTCAGGTGTCTTTTGCACAAAATTTAGAAGAAGCTTTAAAACGTGAAATCAGCTATGTGAATCTGCAAACCGAAAGCTTAAAGCGTGATAAAAGAAAGTTAAAGTCTGAAACTGAATCGGTTCAAAAAAGTCTAGAATCAGAAATTTTAAAATTAGAATCAGAACTGACTTTAATAAAAACGAATAATGATGATCTTCAAGAACAGTTTTCAAGACTGGATAAGAAGAAAAAAGATAATTTCAAAAAACTTGATAACTTAAATCAGCTTTATTCTTTAGCTCAAAACGAATTAAGTGTGCTTGAACAAGAACTTCTTTTTGAAAAAAAGGAAAAGATTCCAACGATTGATGTCGGTGACATTCAAATTCATCAGTTGGAATCAGTCGCTAAGAAAAGTTTAGAACTTTTGACTTTGGCCACTCGCGTGGAAAATGTCAGGGCTCACTACCGAAATGCAGAAGGTGATTTGGCAATGGATCCCATCACACGAGTGGGGCGCATCGGAGCCTTTAAAGACAATCAAATTCTAGGACCTTCGCCTGAAGGATTACTGAAACCAATTCAAGCTCAAGTGGATCCCTCTGGTTTGTTCAAGCTTTATTTATTTGAAAGTGTTTTTGAAAAGGTGGATTTAAAAGTCACAGCCAATATTTGGGACCGATTGGCGGATCAGCTTCCTCTGATCGTACTGGGCTTGATTCTTAGTTTAGTGGCTTACTTATTTACTTTGTTTGCTAGGGATTAATTGATGAAGATTTTATTTTCATTTTTTCTTTGTAGTGCGATTTTTGTCTATTGGTTGTCCCATGACCCAATTGAATTAGAAAATTCGTCAGCTGATACAAAAGTTCAAGAAAAAATAAAAGTGAAGATGAAAGCGACAGAAACACCACCAAAAATTGTAAAAAAAGAAAAGCCTCTTCCGGCTGATTTGAAACCAATGAATCAGCCTCTACAAATGCAGACCTTTCAAGGATTTTTATCCCAATCATCTCAAGGATCTGCTGGCCTTCGTTCAGGTCGTGGAGACTCAGTGGAAGGTTCCATCGATCAAGCACAAAATCAGAATCGAAAGGCCCAGGTGTTAGGGCATCCTTCCATCGAGTACCCCAGCCATGCGAAAGCAAAAGGTCTAAAAGGCTTTGTAGTGATTAAAGGATTGGTGGATTTATCGGGAGAGATCGGGCAGCTCAGCATTATAAAGAGTGAGCCACCAGGTGTCTTTGATCAGGATGTTATGAATCAGGTCAGAAAATGGAAATTTTTGCCAGAGATTCAAACGGGTCAAGCCATTCAAGCGTGGTGGACTCAAAAAATAAGGTTTGATTATGAGTAAACTTATTTTATTTCTTTTTCAGTTGTCATGGGCTCAGCCCTATTCCACCAGCCTAGAGCCTTTTTATGATGAACTGGAAGGCCCAAAGTTAATTCAGGCTTTAATTCAAGATAATAAATTAGATTTCGCTGAAGCTGAAATAAAACAACTTCCATCTGCATTACAAAAGCAAAAAATATTATTTAACATTCAAATTCTTAATTTAAGAAATCAATATGAAGAAGCTCTGCAGTTGATTCAAACGCAAAGCCCGACTCAGGAATTGTTGTATGAAAAAGCCTTTGCACTGAACAAGCTTAAAAAATTTAAGCAGTGTGCCAGTATTCAATGGTCTCCTCATGAGTCGTTAAAAATTGAACAAATTCCTGTGGTATTTGATTGCTACTATCAAAATGAAAATTGGAATCTTGCCTATCATTTAGTGCAAATGACTCAGGATCCAAGTTTAGCTCATTTAAAGTGGAAAATTTTAATAAAATTGAATCTTTTTAAAGAAGCTCAAGTTCAGCTGATCAATTGGGCGAGTCTCAAATTTCCTGAGGATTTAATACTTAATTTTGTAAGATCATTACCAGAGTCTGAAAAAACTCAAGCTCTAGAGATCTTAAAAGTTCAAAGCCCGAAATCCAGTCGTATCTGGGCTGAATGGTCAGCTAATGAATATTTATTAAAACGAGTCCGCAGTGCCACTTTTGGATTTCAAGTGGCAAGTCAGCTTGACCATGAGTACTTATTTGCAACTTCAGAACTTCTTAGGTCACAGGCTCAATTTCAACAGGCTGAGTATTTATCATCCCTCATTTTTGATCAAGAGACTCAGTTGAAAGCAAAAATTTCTTTGTTGATTGATCGATCTTCTTATTTGCCAATTTCTGCCTTATCAGGACCTTTTGAAAGGTCTTCCTTGATTCAAGACCAAGAGACCACCTATGCCATGGTCTATTCGCTGTCTATTTTGCAACCTGAAAAAGCGAAGCGTTTGGCTTTAAAAATTAATAGAGCTGATATCAAGGCAAAACTGGACAAGCTATTTGATTAGTCTGCTTTTGTAAGGTTAAATTTTGCTATGGACATTAAAAAACTTCATCCCTGGCTGGCCCGAAAGGTTAAAAGTTTAAAGATTTTAGATCTTAAGGGAAAAATCAAAAAAGGCTTGAGCCTCAAGCAAACAGAAAATCTTCTGCTTAAGACCAATCAAGATTACTTAAAGCTACAAAAAAGACTCAATGATGCCCAGGTACAATTTGAAAGACTCAAAGTCATTGTGGATAATACCCCTTGTACAATTTCTTGGATCAATGACCGATTGGAATACGAAGGTATCAATGAAACACTTCTTAGGTTAACAGGGCAAAAGCAAGAAGAGTACATCGGTAAGTCTGTGGGATTTCAAACCAAAGACAATTACTTTCATCGTTTCGCAAAAGAGCTTTTTGCCTCAAAAGAAAGTAGTTTACAAAAAGAGCTCGCCTCATCACTAGGAAAAGAAAATAAATACTTTTGGGTGGTCGGTAGTAAATACTCAGAAGGTAAAGGGGCCGTTATCATAGGTGTTGAAACCACGAAGCTTAAGCAAACTGAAAAAAAATTAAAAGATGCCGAGCAACTCATTGATATTGATGATTTGACGGGTCTTTATAATATGCGCTCTATGTATGAAAAATTAGAGGCCGAGCTGATCAGGGGACATCGTTTTCAAAATTCAACGGCTGTTGTGATGTTTGATATGGATCATTTTAAATCAGTGAATGACAGCAATGATCATTTATTTGGTAGTTTTGTGTTATCAGAAATGGGAAAAATGCTGAAACAATCTGTTCGGGATGTGGATTTTGCTGCTCGTTACGGCGGTGACGAGTTCATGGTGGTACTGCCGCAAACCAATCAAGAAGGCGTGGAAGCCTTTTGTGAACGTGTGCGTGCAAAAATTGAAAGCTATCTTTTTAAAAATGAACATTATCAAATTAAACTAACAGCAAGCTTCGGTTATGCCATTTCAACCCCTGGGGCCAATAATTTAACCTCTAAAAGTCTAATTCGTGTGGCAGATTTTGCTCTTTATAATGCAAAAAAAGCAGGCCGTAACTGCGTACGAGGAATCACTCAAAAAGAGTTTCCAGAAAAATTTGATCCCCTGTACAAGCTTAATTTTTAAGGAGTTTTAAAATGACATCAGTATTATTTGAATCACTGCAAGTGGGTGATCTTCAATTACCTAATAGAATCATCATGGCCCCCTTGACTCGTCAGCGTGCAGGAAGCGAACGAATCCCCAATTCCATGATGGCCGAATATTATGCGCAAAGAGCAGAAGCAGGGCTTATTATTTCAGAAGCCACAAGTATAGATCCCATGGGAGTGGGCTACAAAGACACGCCTGGTATTTGGAACCAAAAGCAGGTTCAGGGCTGGAAAAAAATCACTGAAGCTGTGCATAGCAAGGGCGGAAGAATTTTTTTACAACTTTGGCATGTGGGCCGGGTGTCTGATCCTGAGTTTCTGAATGGTGAAGTGCCTGTCGCTCCTTCGTCTATTGCTCCGAAAGGCTTTGTCAGTCTGCTTCGGCCTCAGCGTCCCTTCGTGACTCCACGGGCTTTAGAAATAAGTGAAATTCAAATCATTGTGAATCAATATAAACAGGCAGCTATTTATGCTAAAGAAGCCCATTTTGATGGAGTTGAAATTCATGCAGCCAACGGCTATTTGATTGATCAATTTTTACAAACAAAATCTAATTTAAGAACTGATATTTACGGTGGGTCTACAGAAAACCGGGCCCGATTTTTACTTGAAATAGTAGATGCAGTGAAATCTGTTTGGTCACCGGGCAGAATTGGTGTTCATTTGGCTCCTGCGTGCGATTCCCATGACATGGGGGACGTGAACCCCCAAGAAACTTTTAGTTATGTGGCTCGTGAACTAGGCAAAAGAAAACTAGCTTTTATTTTCACTCGTGAAGGTCAAAGTGAAAATTATATTACAAAAAGTATTAAAAAAGAATTTGGTGGTGTCGTGATTGCCAATCAAGGATTGACACCTGCCGTGGCCAGCCAGTTGATCACAAGTGGAACAGCAGACGCAGTGGCTTGGGGGAAGTATTATATTTCTAATCCTGATTTAGCTAAAAGAATTCAAAAAGACATTCCACTGGCAGAATTTAATACGAATACTTTTTATTCCAGTGGACCTGAAGGCTATATCGATTACCCCAGGTCCTAGCTAATTTCTATTGTTTCAAAACATCAATTTCAAAGGCAGTGGCATAGGCTTCTGCGTTTTGTGGTTGGGCACCCACTAAAGTGAGGCGTGCATAGCCATCGTCACCTTTTTGCACTTGGTAGTGATGAATGGCAAGTCCTGGCTGAGTCGAGCAATCGCCGTCTTCAGTGATTTCAAGAACAACCTCAAGCTCGATGGGTAATGAATCGTCCATACCAGCGATCACTTTTTTAAGATCGCCGACTGTCATCATTCGCTTCATGATTTGCGAAACCTCTTCCAGGTTAGCCCCGTTTTCCTGTTTAATCAGTTCGGCCATTTCAGTCATTTGTTCTTTTGTTAAATTCAGCATGCAGAGCTCCTTGTCGTAGTTCAGGCCCTGTTCTAGTGTAATTCCTAGATGATGTCTACGTTCCTATCGTTTCCTGGAAAAATCCACTTAATCACAACCGATGCGGTGCTTGATCAGGCCACTGAAGCTTTGTCTCGTGCCAAGGTGCTTGGCTTTGACACTGAAACAAGGCCCAGTTTCAAGAAGGGTGTGGTTCACAAAGTGGCACTTTTGCAACTGTCCACGGAAGAAGAAGCTTACATTATAAGACTTCACTATGTGACTCGGTTTGACGGGTTGAAAGCCATTTTGGAAAATCCTGATATTACCAAAGTAGGGGTTGCCATTCGTGACGATCTTAATCTTTTGCAAAAGCTTTTTCCTTTTAAGCCAGAAAGTTTTGTCGAGCTTCAAAGTTTAGCAAAAATCAAAGGTCTACAAAACAGAGGCCTTAAAGGAATGAGTGAAGAAGTTTTAGGTCAGCCCATATCTAAAGGACCTAAAACCACCAATTGGGAACTGAGTCATCTGGATCAAAGGCAGCTGAACTATGCGGCCACCGATGCGTGGGTGGGGCTTATGATTTATCAAAAACTAAGTGAACCCACATGATACGAAAAAGAAAAACAAAAAATCCCTGTGTGACCTGTTTGCTGCATCAAGATCGCTGCATCTGTCATTTGATTCCAAAAATAATCACGAGTACTAAACTGAGCTTAGTGATTCACCACCGAGAGTTAAAGCGAACAACCAATACAGGAACACTGGCTGTTCATGCTTTGGTAAATTCTGAAATTTTCATTAGAGGCCAGGAGAATAATATTCTGGATTTATCCAAAATTTTGTCTGATGACTATGAAACCTATGTATTTTTTCCGTCAGAGGATGCTCAAGATATCGAAAGCCTTAAGCCCTCAAAACCTGTACAACTGATCGTGTCCGATGGAAATTGGCGACAAGCGGGGAAGTTGCACCGCAGGCAACCTGAGCTCAAAAATTTGCCAAGAGTTTGTATTAATGAAATAAACCAAGGGACTCAACATTTGCGTAAAGAACATACAAGTCATGGTTTCTCAACCCTTCAGGCCATTGCCTTGGCCTATGGTCATCTAGAAGGTCAAGCGGTGAAGGATCAGTTGCTTCAGTTGTATCAAGCAAAGCTCAGTGCGACTATGATTGGGCGGGGGATTAAACAGTAATGGATGAAAAAGATTTTGAAGGAACTTTAGTTTTAGAAAAATTAGCTGAAATAAGTAAAGTGGATGATTTTTTTCAAGCCATTGATGAAGATAATTTAGGCCGTGCAAAATCTCTTATGAAATTAGCCAATGTGGATCACGAAACCATTCAGCTTGTGCTGAAGATGATCAGCGAGGAGTAGGGTAGGATGAAAGCAAAACTTCCAGAAGGATACAGAATCATGCAGCTTCCAGATCAAGAATTTCAAAATCTCTGGCAAATATGGGGTCCCCAAGTATTTAGCAGTCACGATACCAGTATGAATATGCAATTGGTATTATCTGAAATGGAAAAAGCACAACTGAAATCTTTACGGTCTAATATGGATAAAATGCATGAGTTAAATTTATGTGTTTTTAAAGGTGAAGAATTTTGTGGTTGGTTTACTGGGAGTCAATATAACCATGAAACCTTTTATATGCGAAATAGTGCGATTCTTCCAGCCCACCGCAGACAGGGACTTTACACAGCTCTTATGAATGAAGTGATCGAGCAAGTTAAAGCATGGGGATATCAAATGATTCTCTCTCGTCATGTGACCACAAATAATTCAATAATAATTCCGAAGCTAAAAGCTGGATTTGTAATCACAGCTATTGAAGTTTCTGATCGTTTTGGAACATTGGTTCACTTAAGTTATTTTTTTAATGAAACAAGGCAAAAGGTAATGAAGTTTAGATCTGGCGATCTTAAGCCAGATGATCAGATTAAAGAAGTTCTTGGGTTTTGATCCTTCATCGTTGTTTTTTATACACACTGGACCAGTTGCATAGTTAATAAGCATGATTGAAGTTGATTCATATTTTTTTCATTGAGGTAAGCATTAAAAAACTCAAGTTTGTTTATATTAGTTTACTTTAATATCGGGCTAGTGGTGTTAAAAATAAATTAATTAGGCCTTTAAATATTTTTCACGCATACTTTTTTAGATCAGAAGATGTTTAACAACTTAATTACAAGGAGGAAAAGTGTTAAAGTCATTAATGGGTGCAAGCCTACTTTTGTCAGGTTTTTACGCCAATGCTCAGATGAACACTAAGGTTTACGGATACATCGACGGATACTATGAAAGATCAGCAGATGTTCCACAAGTCGGTACAAATGAAAAAGAAAAAAATGCAGGTGAATTCGATACTCCGAATATCCATGCTTTAATCATGAGTTCAAAAGATTCCTATAAGACCTTTTTAAACATCAGTGGTAGCGGCGGTGAACAATTGGATGTTCGTAATGCTTGGGTAGAAAAAGAACTATTAGGTGAAAAGCTCACTTTCAGAATCGGTAAGTTGTACCGTAAATTTGGTCTTTACAATGAGATCCTCGATGCAGTTCCCACTTACATCGGAATCGAGCCCCCTGAAATGTTTGATACAGATCATTTAATGTTAACTCGAACGACAAATGCTATGTTCCATGGAAAAACAAATGTAGGTTCTGATGGACAAATTAATTATGCATTAACAACTGGAAACGATGAGCGTAAATTTGATGCTCAATCCATCGGTTTAGATGTGAATTACACTATTGGCACGAACTGGAAAATTGGAGCAAGCTACTACAACTCAGGTGGCCGTGCTCAATCAGTAAACTACGGTGATGCCTCAAGCAATGCTGGACAAGCTGATCCTGGTGCAGGTGGAGTTTTGAATTGGATGCTTCATGATACTTATGATGTGACTGGCGTATATGTTCAGTACACAGATGCAAAGTGGATTGTACAAGCAGAGACCACGACTTCGAATCACGATGCAACTCGTGATGCAGCGATAGTTGGAGACATTTGTAACCTAACTACTGGTGCAACCTTGAATGACAGACAAAGAGCACGATTTAATTGCGGTGGACCAATTAATTTAGACGGTGATTACACATCAAGCACATCTTATGCTCGCGTAGGCTACATCATTCCATTAACTGAAGGCTCTATCACTCCTTACGCACAGTACGATATCTACGAAAATCCTGAAACGATTTGGCAAGAGGAGTACGGTGGAGACAACGAAGCTGGCTTAGCTGACAACGGAAAATTTGATAAAGCAACGTTGGGTGTTGTTTATCGCCCTGATTTCAACGTTGCACTTAAGGCTGACTACAGTGAACATATTCAAAAAGTGTTTGGTAAACAAGCTAACTACGGTGAAGTACGCTTTTCATTCTCATACTTTTGGAGTTTATAATGAAAAAATTAACAGGTTTTCTAATTTGTTTTTTATCGGCAGCGTTTGCTTATGCTGATTTTGCAGTGATTGCAAACAGCTCGGTTTCTGCTGGTTCCATTTCGAAGGGTGATTTGAAAAGTGTTTTCACAGCCCAGATGGGTAACTTTGGTGGTGCTAAGATCCAAGTTGTGATGCTACCAGGAACTGATCCTGTGGCCGCTTCTTTTTTTACTAGCATTGGTCTAAGTGCTGCGGAATTTGACCGTATTTGGCTTGAAAAAGCTTTATCAGGTCAGGCCAATCCCCCGTCTAAGAAGGGTTCATCTGCAGAGGTGATTGCTACTGTGGGCTCTACTCCTGGCGCTATCGGAATCATCTCTAAAGGTGATGAAGGTAAAGTTTCGGGCGGAGCAAAGGTACTGTCAGTTAATTAATAATTGAACACGAGAGTAAAACAAGAGAGTCTCTTATATAGATAAGAGGCTCTCTTGTCGTTTCAAGCCAAGGAGATTTTATGACAAAGTGGTTTAAAGGATTACGAAAAAAACTTCTCACACTTGTGGGAATGGCAATTTTATTCTTAGGCCTTGTCGGATTTGTTTTGAATCTAGCGCTGAATAATGTGATCGGGATTATCGAAGAGCAGAAAAATGTTTCGGCTCCCAGGATTCAAATGATCAATGATTTAAACCGAACTTTTTTAACAACAAACCAAAGACTTTGGCGTGCAACATCCATTGCCAATGTAGATATGCGAAAAGTTTTATCGCAGTACGTTTTGGAATCAGGTGTTGAAGCCGAAAAATTATTAGAGAGTTTGAAAACCAGCCCCCACATGGATGAAAAAATTAAAAAGCATGTCACTGATATCAGTGATGTGCAGTGGCCCAAGACCAAAAAAGCCATTGAAGCCAGTGTGGAAATTTTAGGCCAAGATACACCCGAGGCTACTCAAAATGCGATCCAAAATATTAATACAAAAGTGATGCCCGAATTTAGTGAATTAGAAAAAACATTAAACTTGTTGCTTGCCGATTCGACACAACAAACTAAAGAGATGTTAGAAGAAAGCGTGTCTTCCAGTCACAAACTAAGTCTGTATGCTAAAATAGGTTCTGTCCTTGCCTGTTTGCTGCTTATTTTATTTGGTACTCGTATGGCTTCTGTGATGGCAAAAAAATTAAGTGAAATCTCTGATGGCATTGGAGCTTCCACAACTCATGTTCAAGCCGCCAGTGGTCAACTGTCTGATTCTAGTCTTGAGCTTTCATCTGGTGCCTCAGAAGCCGCAGCTTCACTGGAAGAAACAGTGGCATCTTTAGAGGAGCTATCAAGCATGGTGAAGCAAAATGCAAATAATGCAAAAAATGCCGGAGAGCTTGCAAACAAAGCCGCTGAAGTGGCGGTTGTGGGTGAAAAGCACATTGAAAATTTAGTAAAAGGTATGGGAGAAATTGCAACCAGTGCTAACAAAATGGAAGAGATCATTAATGTCATTGATGATATTGCCTTCCAAACAAACTTACTGGCGTTAAACGCAGCTGTTGAAGCCGCCCGAGCTGGTGAGCAAGGAAAAGGCTTTGCAGTTGTTGCGGAAGCCGTTAGGTCACTTGCACAAAGAAGTGCTAATGCAGCAAAAGATATTAATGGCCTGATTAAAGAAAGTTCTGAAAAAGTAAAAGTAGGAACAGGTTTAGCTGATAACGGAAGAGATGCACTGAAAAAGATCGTAAGTTCTGTTCAGGAAGTGAAGCAATTGAATCAGGAAATTTCAGCCGCCAGCCAAGAACAATCCCATGGGATTAATCAAATTTCTCAGGCGATGAATCAAATCGATAAAGCTACGCAAAGTAATTCTGTAGCTGCCAATCAAACATCAGAATTTTCTCAGAATTTGGCTAACGAATCCAATCAACTAGATCTACAAGTTCAGTCTTTGATTTCTTTTGTTACTGGAGAAGGCAAAGCTACAACGACAGACCCAGGTCAAACTCAGACATTGGCTAAAAACTCTAAGGGTATGAGTCAAGATTTTATGGCTGATGTACCTCCGAAAAAAGCTGAAGATGACTCAAGATTTTCAATCGACAAGTCATCCTTCTAAGTTATGAAGTTAAGTGTTGTTATTTGTACAAAAAACGAAGAAAGAAATATTCTTCGTTGCCTTAACTCGATTAAGAAAATTGCTGACGAAATCATAATTCTTGATTCATTCAGTGATGATCAAACTCCGCAAATTTGTAAAAGTTTTGCCAATGTCAAATTCCATCAAACCCAATGGTTGGGTTTTTCAAAAACAAAAAATAAAGCCAATGAACTGGCCAGCGGTGATTACATTTTATCGCTGGATGCCGATGAAGTTTTATCTGAAGAAATTCAGGATGAAATTTTACTGCTGAAGCCAGAATTAAAAGGAATTTATAGAATTAATCGACTGACTCATTACTGTGGTCAGTGGATCAGGCACTCGGGCTGGTTTCCTGATCTTCATGAAAGATTATTTCCTAAAAATCAAGCCGGGTGGTCTGAACATTTGGTGCATGAGAAACTGGAATTCAACACCAACTTACCGGTACAAAATCTTAAAGGTGTTGTTTATCATTACTCGATTGCAAGCCAGGACGAGCACTTAAAAAAAATTCAGTCCTATTCAAGCTTGGCAGCCCAGCAACTGGCCAGTCGTCAACGCCGGTTTCTACCAGTGGCTATGATTATCAATCCTATTTTTCGATTTTTTAGACATTTTATTATCAAGCGAGGCTTTCTGGATGGCATTGCAGGATTTAAAATATCTTTATTTTCAGCCTATGCTGTTTTTTTGAAATATAAGAAGGCTTGGTTGCTCAAACAGAAAACCAAATAAATCCTGACCCAATCATAACTCGTCAGTTGTTAGGTTTTTAGACTCTAATAAAAGCATAACAAGGAGGAATCTCTATGATGGCAGTCTTGCAAAATATGAAAGAGAATTTTCAACTCAGAAGAAAAGGCATCTTTCAATTTCAGCCTCAATTTCCCTTTGAAATCAACTTTGGTCCGTACAGGCTTAAAACAGCTGAAAATTCTGATGAATTAATTGAAAGCTTTAAATTGCGCCATGAAGTCTTTAATCTTGAATTCAGAGGCTTAAAATCAGGGTCTTTAGATTTTGATCGATATGATAGTTTTTTTGATCACCTACTGATCTATCATGGTGATAGTAAAAAAGTAGTTGGTACTTACCGGGTCAATCAATCTCAACTGAGTTCTGATTCCTACACGGGCCTTGAGTTCACTTTAGAGGGACTGCATCGGTATCAGGGTCCCTATCTAGAGCTTGGCCGGGCATGCATCGCTCGTGAGCACAGACGAGGGGCCGTGATCACTCTTTTGTGGCGTGGAATTGCAGAGTACATGAAAATGAGCGGTGTACAGACTTTATTTGGATGCTCAAGTCTGAAGATCAACTCTTCAAAGGATGCGGCTCTGGTTTACCGACATTTGGAAGACAAAGGTCTAGTTGTAAAATCCAACTGTCAGCCCACCTCTGATTTTACATTTCCTGATTTGCAAAATTGGCTGAAGGAATTTAAAAACCCATTAACTGTAGAACAAAATCAAGAAGCAGAAAATTTTATTCCCCCTTTACTCAAGTCTTACTTGAAATTGGGTTCTAAAATTTTAGCTGAACCTGCATTTGATCGGGATTTTGATTGCTTGGATTTTTTAACGGTTTTGAACCGGGCCGAATTAAGCCAGTCCATTGAAAGAAAGTTTAATATCTAAATTTCTTTTTTTGAAATTTCGATTACATCGCCGTTGGACCGATTGGGAGTCACATCCTTCATGACACTGGGCCCGTAAGTTGTGGACCAAGTGGATGTTTGATAGCGACTGACTTGGGCTTTAACAAAGCGTCCCAGTTTCCAAATCAAAAGATGTCGGGGTCCAGGGATCACAAGAAGTAAGCCTAAGATTCGTAAAGTGAAAAAAGGCAGTATGATGGAAAGCAAGCCTAAGTTGATCAGTATAGCATGCAAAGCTTCCGGAGCATTCTGGTGCACGGACATTTGTAATTTTTGATTCAACCTGGGTAGTAAATAAAGAGCAATTAAAGTGGGCGACCAGTAGCAAAGTAGAGTATTTAAAAAACCATAAATTTCAGCAAAGTAAGAAAATAGAAAGATTTCTAAAGCAAAAAATAAAATAACTTTCATTGTTTTACTTTTGAGCCTTTTTTATGACTTCTTGCAAGTCTTTTTGCAGATTTCGCCAGTTTTTTAATAAATTTTCGCTTTGTTTTTTGCTTAAAGTTTTTAGGATTCCACTGATCACTTCCGCTCGTGCTGTGGCCAGCAGTTCTATTTTGGTTTTAACCTCTGGTGATCCGAAATCTTGATTATTTTTAAAAAAATTCTGTAAAGCAGAATTTAATTTTTCAGAACTGAAAGGCTGCACCTTTTGGTCGATCTGCATAAGAGTTTGTTTTCGATTTTCAACGCGGTCCTCGGGGCTGTAAAGATTCTTTGAGGCGTATTGTTTCACTAATGATTCTTGTTCTTTATTCAAATCGCCTACAAATCTTTCTAAGGTGGATTGCATGCGACTTTCATTTTTTTCTTTTAGAATTTTTTTATTTTGTTCAGAGAATTCATTTTTGAATTCAACCCAGTTTCTTTCTTGCATGGTATTAACAAAGGCGTCCCTTTGTCGATCAAGTAGCAAGAAAGATTTTTGACCCAATTTTTTAAACTTCTGATTTCTTTGCAACACCCATTTTTGCCATTCAGCTTGTTCTGTTGAAGCAGCAGATAAAGCAAGAAATTCTTTTTCAATTTCTTGCATTTCAAGAACCACTTCGGGTAGCAGTTCTTTTTTTAAATCTTGAATAAATGAGGCACTTAAATTTTCAATGTCCTTTTTTTGTGAGCCTTCAAAGTCAAACTGACTTTTTAATTCGTAAGCTAAAAAGGTATCAGCGTATTCAAGTGCCAAATCCGTACGACTGCAGCTTGCTAAAAAAAGGAAAGCAACAAGGCCAATGAGTTTGATAATCAAGGTTTTGCTAAACCTTTACTTTTCAGTTTGTTAGCTATTTGTTTTAGCTTTTCTCTTTGCTCAGGTGGAAATTGAGCCGCAAATTGCTCGGGATTTTTTTTCATTTCATCTAAATACTGAAGCATTTTTTTGGGATCATTTTCCCCTTTAGCGGCCATAATTGGCACAAGCTCTGCCGCCAAGGCCCAGATTTCTTGCTCTGTTTCTTTATTTCCACCAGTTAATTTTTGAACTTGTGAATTGGCCCTTTGAGCATCTGAAGAATTAATCATGCCTGAGCGTTTTTGAGGATCCATCATATCGTCTTGTGTTTGTTTGATGGCATCCTGCGTAGCTTGATCAGCAAAGCAAAGTTGAAAGAAAAAAATAAGAAAAATCCATTTTAGCATTTTAACCCCTATGGTTTATTGCAGATTCTGGCTGAGTAACTTTCTGCGTTTTTCTAAATAGTAATCTAAACTACCGTCTGTCACAACAAGCCTATTTTTATCGAGTTCAAATACTTTGGTCGTGATTTCCCGCAAAAAATGTCGATCGTGGCTGACAATCATGACAGTTCCATCAAAGTCTTTAATGGCTTGCAATAAAACCATGCGAGTTCCGATATCAAGATGGTTGGTGGGCTCGTCGAGAATTAATAAGTTCAAAGGCTTTGCTAAAATGGTGGCAAGTACCACTCTTGATTTTTCACCGCCCGATAAAATTTTAATTTTTTTATCCACCTGATCACCAGAAAACTTCATACAACCCAGCAAATTTCTAACATAGCCGATACTTTGTGTAGGCACAGCCGAGTGAACTTCTTCCATGACGGTCATTTCTGGGTTTAAAAGATCCATAGAGTTTTGACTGAAATAACCCAATTGAATGCTGGGTCCTAGTTGGCAAAGGCCTTCGGTGGGAGCGGCCAGTCCTGAAATGATTTTTAGCAATGTGGATTTACCAGCCCCGTTGACACCGACCACAGCGACTCGGTCATGACGTTTAACAAGGGCCGATGCGCCTTTGAAGACAAGTTTTTGTTCACCCCAAACTTTGCCTAAATTTTCAAATTTGACGACTTCATCACCGCCCCTAGGAATCGTGGGCCAAACAAAGCCAATGGAGTCTTCTTCTTTGATGACTTCAATGCGGTCAATTTTTTCAATTTTTTTCACCCGGCTTTGGACTTGGGCGGCATGGGAAGCACGGGCTGCAAAGCGCGCAATAAATTCTTCTTCTTTCGCAAGCATTTCTTCTTGTCTGCGAGCTGCAGCTTCCAATTGCACCATGCGAATCTTTTTTTCTTTTTCGTAGAAATCATAGTTGCCGGTGTAAGTGGTGATGGTTTGATGGGCCACTTCAACAATTTTATTAACGAGTCGATTCATGAATTCACGGTCATGGCTTGTCATTAAAATCGCGCCCTTGTAATTTTTTAACCATTCTTCAAGCCACAAGATGCTTTCAAGATCCAAATGATTCGTGGGCTCGTCCATCAACAGGACTTCCGGATTCAGCACAAGAATTTTCGATAAAGCGATCCGCATTTTCCAGCCACCAGAAAAAGTAGAAGTGTCACGGTTGTGATCTTCCGGTGGAATTCCTAGACCTGTTAAAACTTCAGCGGCCCTTGTTTCCACATCATAGCCACCCATTTGTTCAAATTGGGCCTGAACTTCACCGTAACGTTCAAGCACTGATGACATTTCATCATCACTGAGAGGTTCTGAAAGTTGTGCTTCCAGTTTTTGCATTTCTGTTTGAAGTTTGGATAAAGAAGGTATCGCTGTTTTAACTTCTTCAAGCACAGTTCGGCCACGCATGTCTTCAATGTCTTGAGAAAAATAGCCAACCACCAAGCGATCAGACTTCGATATTGATCCGCCGTCGAAGCCTTCTTCACCCATGATGATTCGAAAAACTGTGGTTTTTCCGTTTCCATTGGGGCCCACTAGACCAATTTTTTCCCCTGCATTGATTTGAAAACTTGCATTTTTATAGAGGATTTTTGTACCGTATTGTTTCGAGATAGAATTAACATGAATCATAGTGAATAATTGTAACTGAAACCTGGCATTAAGTCGAGGATGGTTTTTTTGAAGAAACTTGTTCCCTTTTCACCTCTTCCATTTCCTGTGTCCTGCGAGGCTCAATTGGTTCGCCTTGGGCCTCAAATGCAATTTAAATTTATTCTTGAAGATCCCACCGAACAATTGTCCATGGGATCCACTCATTTCGACCAGCAGCCGCAGGCTGACAGCCGGAAAGATCTGCTTTGGAAAAAAACTTGTTTTGAAATTTTCTTAAAGAACCCACAGACTGGGGCCTATTATGAATTTAATTTTTCAACGGAAAAAGAATGGAATTTGTATAGCTTCAAGGATTACCGAAAGCCTCAGCCTCCGATCAGGTCTGATGACTTTCGATTGCAAAATATAAAATGGCGCAACAAAGAATTTCAAGCTCAGATTCTTAATCAAACGGATTGGTTTGAAATGGAAGTGGCCTTGACGGCAGTGCTACAGGCAAGGTCAGGAGATTTATTTTACATGTCATTAAAGCATCCAGATGGAAAGCCTGATTTTCATCATGCTGATAATTTTCAATTTAAAATTTAACAAGAGGTCTTTAGTATGAAACTTGGAATTGAAGTTCTGCTCGAAAAAAAGAAACTGGTGCAGTTTTTAAAAAAGAAGCAAGTGGCTTTGGTGGGTCATCCTGCTAGCGTGAATGCCAAGCTCGAGCACTCTTTGGATTTGCTTTACAAGCAAACGGGCCTTGCCTCCGCGTTCGGACCTCAACATGGAATCAAAGGTGAGAAACAAGACAACATGATCGAAAGTGATGACTGGCTTCATCCTCAGTATAAAATTCCCATTTATAGTCTTTACGGGAAGGTCAGAAAACCAACCGATGAAATGCTTCAGTCCTGTGATGTTGTGGTTTTCGATTTGCAAGATTTAGGCTGCCGAATTTATACTTTTATCACGACACTTTTGTATGTCATGCAAGCCTGCCAGAGCCAGGAAAAGTCGTTAATTGTGGTGGATCGACCCAATCCTGCGGGACGTGATGTGGAAGGTTTTAGTTTGCGCCCTGGTTATGAATCCTTTGTTGGGGCCTCCGAGTTTCCCATGCGCCATGGAATGACAGTGGGTGAAATGGCTTTGTATTTCAAAGAAAAATTTCGTTTAAATTTGAATCTTCTTATTGTTCCCATGAAAAATTATCAGCCACAAAAAGCAAACGAGTGGGGATGGCCTAAGGACCGCGTGTGGGTCAATCCATCGCCGAACGCACCGACTTTGAATATGGCCAGATGTTACCCCGGTACAGTTCTTATTGAAGGGACCACCTTAAGTGAGGGCCGTGGAACCACTCGGGCCCTTGAATTGATGGGGGCCAGTGATCTTAATTTTGCGAACGTATTAAAAGAAATGCGAAAAATGGCTCCGCAGTGGATGAAGGGGGCAATGATCAGAGAGTGTTTTTTCGAGCCTACTTTTCATAAGCATGAAAAAAAACTTTGTCATGGTTTTCAAATTCATACGGACTTTCTAGGTTATAAACCAAAGCTATTTAAACCCTTTCGCCTGACGGCTTTGATGTTAAAAGCCATTCGAAAAATGCATCCTGATTATCCCTTATGGAGAGATTTTGAGTACGAGTATACTTCTGGGAAATTAGCCATTGATGTCATCAACGGCGGACCCGAGCTCAGGGAGTGGGTGGATGATTCTGAAGCTCGGGTAGGAGATTTAGAGAAAAAATTAGTGGTGGATGAAAAGAATTGGCAAAAAGAGAGGAAAAGATTTTTGCTTTATAATGGTTAAACCAGGGTCAAGATGATCACAATACTGAGGTGAAGAAGGATTGTGAGGTTGGCTAATGTTAGCAATGAATTTTCTGGTGACATAGTTGAAAGCTCCTTTATGCAGGTGTTTGGCTGTATATGTAAATTATATGTAAATTTGAAAACTGACAAGTCCAGTTTTCGATTCTATTAAAAGCTTGTTTTTTAAATCCAGTTCTGTTGATAATTAACACATGAAGCAAAGACCTTGGCCGATAGTAATTCTCTCGTTTTTTCACGTATTTGCACCGCTAGGAAATATTCTTTTTAATTCCTATCTTACAAAAATTCCCATTGCCATTTACTTTCAGGCCCTGCTGCTTCCGCAAAACCGCATCACGTTAGTTGTTTTTACGCTGGTTCCCATTTTAGGGGCTTTTTTTATTTTTATGTGCCGAAAGTGGAGTTTAATCGCTTACGTGACACTGATGATTATACCTGTGGCGTATAGCCTTCTTGAGTACTCAAAAAATGCAACTCCTGTGATGGCTTTTGGCTTAGCCTTTTTCTTCTTCATTAACTTTTTAGTCGTAGGTTATTTTTTAAAACCAGCGGTTCGAAGACTGTATTTCGACCCCAGGCTACGCTGGTGGGAAACAAAGCCTCGGTACAAAGCTGACTTTCAATGCCAAGTGGAACTTAAAGATAAACAATATTGGGTTGAAATCAAGAACATCTCCGAAGGTGGTGCTTTTTTAGAGGCAGCTCAAGAGTTTAACGAAGGTGATCTGTTAAAATTGTATTTTAAAGATTCTACCGGTGTAATGGCTTTAAACGGTGAAGTGGTGTACTGTCGAAACGCTAAGCCCATGGGCTATGGATTTAAATTTGATAAAACCTCGAGTCGTGAACCACGGCTAAAAACTTTAATTCGCAAGCTTGAAACAGAGGGATCTTTAATAAATAGTAGGATGCCAGGCCCCGAAGATACCTTTGTGGGTTGGCTGAAGTCGATATTTAAGATAAAATCCAACTCATGAAGAATGAGCAGTTTTCCTCTGCCTTGTATATTTTAATGGCCCTTTCTTACAATAAAGATAAGAAGCTCAGTTCTAGACAAATTGCAGAAGGTTTAAAAACCCATCCTGTCGTTATTCGTAGACTCATGCTTCAACTTTCAGAGTCCGGTCTTATTGCTTCTCGTAAAGGTCGTGATGGCGGAGTTTGGTTAGCTGTGGACCCCAAAAAAGTTTCCTTGGCTGATATTTATAGAGCCATCGATACGCCTGAAATGATA
Organism: Bdellovibrionales bacterium Ga0074139; assembly: GCA_001464795.1. Lineage (GTDB taxonomy): Bacteria > Bdellovibrionota > Bdellovibrionia > Bdellovibrionales > Bdellovibrionaceae. The sequence continues at coordinate 49,657 of LNEB01000008.1, read as the reverse complement.
TCTGATTTTGATCGTCCCCAAACAAAAACCTGCCCCATCAGTTGTGCCATGAAAAAAATTATTCAAAAAGTATCTCAGCATGTTGAAACTGATATTCAAAAAAGTTTATCCAGGCTTAAGTTGTCAGATCTTATTCAAGGGGTAAAATAATGTCTTTAATCGTTTTCTTGTTTAGTTTAGTAGCACTCGCCAGTCCTTTGAAACTGGAATTAATTGCAGAAAATCTTGTGATCCCTTGGGGCATTGCATTTATTGATTCTGAACGAGCACTTATCACTGAAAAAACAGGCATTTTTAAAGTGGTCAATGTTAAAACCAAAAAGACTTTTCCAGTGAAAAATAAAATTTCTGTGTTCACCTCTGGACAAGGGGGACTGCTGGATGTGGCCTTGGATACGGACTTCAAGAAAAATAATAAAATTTATTTCACCTATGCAAAAGAAATTAAAGATGATCAAACAACAGTTCTAGCATCAGCCGAACTGATTCAGAATCCTGATTCGTCCTATGAGTTAAAAAACATCAATGATCTTTTCTTTGCCCAGCCTGCCGTGGATGCCAGTATTCATTTTGGCTCACGTATTGTTGTGACGGCCTCAGAGATCTGGATGACTGTGGGGGACCGAAATCAAAGGGATCTGGCTCAAGATCTCAACGCACACATGGGTAAAGTTTTAAAACTTGATAAAAATGGAAAGGCCCATCCAAGTAATCCCTTTATTAATCAAAAGGGTGCTAAGCCAGAAATTTGGTCCTACGGGCACCGAAATCCCCAAGGACTTGTGCTGATTGAAAAAACCGGCGAACTTTGGGCCCATGAGCATGGTCCAAGGGGTGGTGATGAATTGAACCTTATTACCAAGGGTGCAAATTATGGGTGGCCTGTTGTGTCTCATGGCCGAGAGTACTGGGGACCTAGCATCGGTGAGGGTAAAGAAAAGTCAGGGATTCAAAAATCAGTGCATATTTATGTGCCCTCCATCGCACCCTGCGGGTTGACCTATTACAGCTCCGATAAAATCCCTCAATTGAAAGATTCGTTTTTAATTGGAGCTTTGAAGCTGACCCATCTGAATCAAGTGAAACTTCAGGATGGAAAATTTTTAAAAGAAAATCGATTTTTTGAAAAAGAAGAACTTAGAATTCGTGATGTGGAAACAGGGCCTGATGGATTCATCTATTTCACAACTGACTCTGGATTGTTTTACCGAGTTTCTTCTATTTAACCCTAAATTTTGTTTTCTTTTTTTGCCATTGCTGAACCTGTCGAAATAGAACTTCTAACTTTTTATCATTTAAACTTTTTGTGATCCATTTTCTTCTGTTTGAATCCAAGGGTTTAAAAATAAGCATCCCACTTTTATTCTTTTCTTTAGCTGTAAAAAAACCACCCACACCGGACTGACCCTCAAGATTGAAGATAATTTGTGAGGGTGTGATTTGATGAATCAATTGATCAAATTCAGGGATCACAATAGCTAAACCCAAAGTGTAGGAATCATTTTTTTTCATTAAATACAATCTAGAATTTTGCCCGGCCGGTAGCACAATGATAGAGTCATAGTCTTGAACTGGAAATGCACTTAAATTTGGAAGTGCATTTTCCTCGAGACTGTTTGCGACTTTAAGATCCTCAATTTTTATTTTAAGTAAAATTTTATTTTTAGCTCCGTCTCCGTTCAAAACTAACAAAGATCCCAGTTGAAAATTGGATAAAGGGTCATAGACACCCAGTAGATCACCATTGAAAACAAGGCCGGGCGCACCCACATCGGCTGTTAGAATTATATATTTTTGATTTTCCTCTAAAGACGAATCGAGTTGAACATTGGATATGCTGTGAGAGATTATTTTTTCTTTTTCACCACAAGAGATGAAAAGAAACGAGAGACATAAAACAAGCAATTGAAACATAATATTTTTTACCCTCTGATTGGCCTCTATTCCACTCGGGAAAATAGAGTAGAATCTCAAGTAGCCATTGGTCTATAAAGTGTGCAAAGCTTGATATTACAAACCTATGCTTAGTAAAAAAAACAGTTGGATTTTTTATGATTTTGGAAACTCGGCCTTCGCCACGACAGTGATAGCAGGCTTTTTTCCTGTTTTTTTTAAACAGTTTTGGAGTGCAGGAGTTTCGGCAGAAGTTTCCACAGCCAGGCTAGGTATAGCACTTGGTATTGCGGGGCTTATCATGGCGATTCTTGCTCCATTCTGGGGCCGGAAAAGTGATCTTTCCAATCAAAGAAAATCGTGGCTGATGTCTTTCGCGGCATTAGGAATTTCAGCCACAGCTGTGCTGGGTTTTGTTCCTGAAGGTCACTGGGCAATGGCTATCTTTTTTTACTGTGCAGCTTACATTGGCTTTGAAGCGAGCCTGATTTTTTATGACTCCTTGTTGCCGCTGGTAACAGAAGCCAAAAATTACAACAAAGTTTCCTCCCAAGGATACGCCTTTGGTTACCTGGGCGGAGGCTTATTATTTATTCTGAATGTCCTGATGGTTCTCAATCCCAGTGCTTTTGGACTCAGAGGAAAAGTGCAAGCCATTCAGGTTTCTTTTTTTACAGTGGCTTTTTTTTGGGCCGTGGCAGCCATAGTTTTGTATCGAGGTGTTCTAGAATCAGCAACAGAAAGCTCTGTAGAAAAAAAGAAATTATTAGCCATTTACAAAGACGTGATTCAAACCTTTAAAAATCTTATGCAGCAAAAAAAGATTTTCTATTTTTTGCTCGCCTATTGGTTCTACATTGATGGGGTTTACACTGTTTTCACAATGGCCGTTGATTATGGATTATCCATTGGACTTCAAGATACGGATTTAATGAAAGCCCTGATAGTCACTCAACTGGTGGGATTTCCAAGTGCATTGGGTTTTGGTTATTTATCACAAAAATTTTCTGTGTATAAACTGTTGCTCAGTTGTCTTTTTGTTTATTCACTTGTGCTTTTGTTTGCCACACAGATGCAAACGGGCTTTGATTTCATGATTTTAGCTGGTCTTGTGGGGCTGGTTCAAGGTGGCATCCAGGCCTTAAGCCGAAGTTATTTTACGCATTTAATACCACAGGGAAAATCAGCCGAGTATTTTGGATTTTTTAATGTCGTGGGTCGCTCGGCATCAGTGATCGGCCCATTTTTAGTCGGTGCTGTGACTTACTTTTCTGGCAGCGCAAGACTTGGACTCAGTTCCATCGTGTTACTATTTATTGTGGGGGCGTTTTTTCTTCTGAAGGGGCCTGGTCCTTCTTCTGATCAGAAGGCTTACTAATTCCCACCCATTCTGGCAGAAAAAAAGCCAAAGCGATGAAGATCATTGTACAAAATGCAAATAGGAAGATCAAAATCCAAGTGAGTTCCATATAATTCCTTTGAGTGAAACTCTAATTTAGATTAAGTCTTTTAGATAGTCATGACATACAACCCACGGGATCATTTTTTTAAAAAAGCTAAGCTTGATAATTTTGCGGCTCGCTCTGTCTATAAACTTGAAGAAATTAATAAAAAACTTCGAATTTTCAAGCCCGGTGATATCGTATTAGATTTAGGGGCCAGCCCTGGCTCTTGGAGCCAATATGTGTCAGCGCAAGTGGGAACGAAGGGTCAAGTCCTTGGCATTGATCTGAAACCTGTGGAAGTGAAATTAGAAAATGCCAAGTTTATTCAAGCTGACCTTTATGATCTTAACTTGGATGAGGTTTTAAAATCCCATGGTTTTGAATCCGGATTTCATTCGGTGATTTCTGATATGGCACCTAAAACCACAGGTATTCGTGTCACCGATCAGGCGCGAAGCACGGAACTGTGTGAACTTGCTTTGACAACGGCCGATCGTTTTTTAAATAAAAAAGGCAGCTTTGTTTGTAAATTATTTCATTCTGATGATTTTCAAAGTTTAAAAAAAATGATTCTTTCTAAATATGAAAAATTTGAAGCCATCAAACCTGAAGCCACCCGTGCCATTAGTAAAGAAATTTTTCTGGTGGGGATTCGAAAAAAGTGAAGATTCATTTCGAATCTGAAGATGTTGTTGTCGTTGAAAAGCCCGCAGGATACCTAAGTGTGCCCTCAAGTCTGGGGAAAAAAGATTCAAGGCCTGTTGCTGGAATTTTAGCACAAAATCAAGTGGGTCCTTTGTTTCCTGTTCACCGTTTGGACTATGAAGTGGCAGGATTATTAATTTTTGCTAAAAATGAAAAAGCCCAAACGATTCTCCATAAAATTTGGGAATCTGAAGATGGTGTGAAAAAAACTTATAAAGCCCTTTCCGTTGGACAAAGTTTTGACCACTGGCCGGCTAATATTTCAGGGGCCGAAAGGGCATGGTCTGTAAAAGAAGTCTCGGGAACGTGGGAAAGTTTGATCGCTCAGGGGAAAAAAAGATCCTTTATAGCTGATTATGGAAAACCAAGCCTTACTTATTATCACTACCATCAGGATGGTGTGTGGGACCTACAACCCATCACAGGGCGAAGACATCAATTGCGCCTTGAGATGTCCAGACATGGATTTCCTATTATTGGTGATACTTTGTATGGTGGACTTAAAAAGCCAGATCACAAAGATGAGATCGCTTTGGTGGCCTATAAAATTCAATTTCACAATAAACTCAATCTTCAATTGCCAGATAGCTTTGAAATGGGGTGGAATTGGCTTGAATGGAAAGAAAAATTCAATCCCTAACAGTGTTTTGTGCAGCTAGATCGGGAAACAATTCCGAGTATGAATCCTTAGCCTACGACTTAGGAAACTGGTTAGCCAAAAATCAAATTCAACTTGTTTACGGTGGTGGATCCACAGGGCTTATGGGGGCTCTTGCCAGGGGATGCTTTGAAAATGGTGGCTACGTCATTGGAATTATCCCTGAAGCCTTAAAAGCAAGAGAGCTTGAGTTTAAAAAGGCTCAAGAGTTAATTGTTGTTTCCACCATGCACGAAAGAAAAGCACAAATGAACCTTAGGGGAGAGGCTTTTTTAACTTTACCAGGTGGTTTTGGAACTTTAGAAGAAGTTTTTGAAGTTATCACTTGGAAGCAGTTGGGTTTTCATAATAAGCCCATTTACTTTCTTAATCATAAAGATTATTTCACTCCGCTTTTTGAATTTATTCAGCACATGAAATCAGCACAATTTATATCGGATGAAGATGTCAGCCGAATTCAATCTTTTAATGATTTACAAAATTGGAAAAAACATTGGGAAAACTAAAAAGTCAGTTGTTTCTGTTCATTTTTATATTTTTAATTTTAGTTTCCTTATCTTTTCATATTCTTTTCGCACATTTTTTTTCAGATGGATTTCAGAACCACTCTTCGCTGTGGATCAGTTTATTTAGCTTTGGTTTTTTATCCATACCTGCTGCTTTTTTTATTTCCCATTCTCAAAATTTTAAAAAATTATATTTTTTAGTTTGGGTGGGATATATTTGGTTAGGCTTTTTCTTTCTATTTGCTTTTTTCACAACACCCTATGTTTTATTAAGCTACTTTTTCCCTGAGCTTCATAATTTTAAACAACAATGGTTTCTGTGTTTAATTTTAGTAGCCCTCTATTCAGTTTTTTGGGGTTTAAGAAAACCCCAAATTGTTTTTGAGAAATTAAAAATGCCTGTGAAGGGTCTCAAAATTGTGCAAATTACAGATCTTCACGTGGGGCTGCTTCAACATAATAAAAAATGGTTTGATCAAGTCATTGAACAATGTAATCAGCAAGATCCTGATTTTCTATTTTTAACTGGTGATTTGGTTGAAGGCTCACCCTCGCAAGTGAAACCCATGCTGGAATCATTAAAAATAGCCAAAGCTAAAGTGGCTAAAATTTATATCTCTGGAAATCATGAGATGATTCATGGTGGTCTGGCCTGGGAAAAATTCCTGAAAGAATCAGGGTGGACTGTTTTGCATAATCAGAATCAAATTTTTGAATTACAAAATTTAAAGCTTCTAGTGGCTGGTGTTCCGGATAAAATGATCAGACGTTTTGATTCCAAGTACTTTTCAGATCCGGACTTGGCACTAAAATCACAACAAGTAGTTGATTTTAAAATTTTACTGGCCCACGAACCCAGCAGTGTTTTTGATTTGCATAAGGAAAAGCCTGATATGATACTTTCAGGGCATACTCACGGGGGCCAGATATTTCCCTTTGGTTTTATTGTTCGACTTGTCCAGCCAGTTGTCAGTGGGTGGAAAACTATCAATGGTATTCCTGTGTTTGCCCATCCAGGAACTGGTCTATGGGGTCCCCCCATGAGACTTGGAACAAGAAATTTAATTTACGTTTTTGAAACGATTTGATTGGTCAATCTTGCGATCGAGCAAAGCTGATTTTTTTCGTTTTCAATACGAATTTCCCAAACATGCAGCCTGGATCCAATGTGAATGGCTTTAACTGTTCCATAAACAAATCCAGAGCGAGAAGATTTCAAATGGTTGGCATTAATTTCTATTCCAACCGGTAAATCTTGGCTGTTTTCTAAACATAAACTTGAAGCCAGTCCACCCAAGCTTTCTGCTAATAGAACCAGAGCTCCTCCATGCAGAAGACCTGCTGGTTGAATTGTTCTGTGATCCACTGGCATGGAGGCTTTGATATAATCAGGACCCATTTCTACAAATTGAATACCAAGGTATTCAATAGCCGTTTTTTTACACATTTCATTGAGCTCATCGATGTGGCTCTTTTTTTTCCAAAGACTTGTCATGGTTTTAGGTTGATGGCTGGTTAAAGGCGGGTCAAGTGGATTTAAATATAGTGTAGTGCTCAAAGTTACTTGGCGGATGAATGGTGAGCCACGGATTTTCATTAAAGATAAAGTGCCTTGAAGCACGTCCACGTGCAATCACTTGCAGAGGTTGTTTTTTTGCGATGTGTTTTAAGTTTTGAAGAATTTTTTGAATGCCTTGGTTGTGGCCAAAATCATAAATAAAATAAGCCTGCGCTTCAGGCAGCTGGAAGTCTTCATCTAATAAGTCCTGGTGAAAGACTTGGACATTTTTATACTGCCAATTCTTAAGTCTTTTCAAAGTTTCTATGACCCGCATGTTTGAAACCTCAAAGCCCGTGAATTTGAGCTCTGGGTGGTGACGACCTATGACAAACGCAAGCCTTGAATAGGCCGATCCTAAATCAATGATGTGATCATTTTTTTTGAGTCCCAGTTCAACAAGCAAACTTCTTAATTCACAATAAGGGGTTTGAAAAGACTGCGGCGAAAGCTCACTCCAAGTTTGGTGGATTTTTGAAATCTCAGAAAGTCTGAGCTGTTTTTCAAGATCAATATAATTAAAACCTAACCATTCATCCACTTGTTTTGAGTGGTTCTGTGCCGCTTGATAAGTCACTTGATCAACCTCAAAAACAGGGTAGGGATTCATGGGATCAAATGGAATGAAGTCTATTTTTTCTTTTTTCAAGCGACACCAGGATTAGTCGACCAAGACCCCTTTGACAAGTGACAGAAAAAGGTTTCTGATAAGTCAAATACTAAGGGGAGTTTATGGCTGTCATTGAAATTACATCTGAAAACATCGAAGCCACTATCAACAATAATAATATTGTCATTATCGATTTTTGGGCTCCATGGTGCGGTCCCTGTAAACAATTTGCCCCAATATTTGAAGACAGTTCCAAGAAGAACACAGATGTGATTCATGCCAAAGTCAACACTGATACAGAGCAGGAAATTGCCGCTAGCTTTGAAATTAAATCCATTCCCACTGTGGCCATCTTTAAAGAGCAAACTCTGATTTTTCATGAAGCAGGATCACTTCCTGAAGAAGCTCTTGAGCAAATTCTAGGACAAGTCAAATCTTTGGATATGGCTAAAATTCGCGAAGAAATCAAAAAACGCGAATCAGGGGAATCTTAGTTTTTCTTTCGGATTGGATATTTCTGACTCGTCATCGGTATCAGCTTCTTTCATATAAATCGCTCGCTTAAGTGAAACTTGCACTGGATTTTGAATTTTACCCACTAAGTGATTGTTAAATTGGGCCGTGGATTTCAAGTTCTCAATCAGCTGTGACATTGAAGTTAATGAACCTCTTGATTCCCTCAATTGACATAATACTCCTGTGACAATGGCAGTCGCTTGCGAAGTTCCTGTCATTTTTGCTAATTTGCCATCAGGGTAAGTGGATAAAATTTGCTCTCCAGGGGCCGAGAGATGAACACCTTGAGGTCCCCAATTACTTGACGGAACCCGTTGACCTTTTGGATCAATGGCAGTCACAGATATTACATTTTTTAATCCGTAGCTTGCAGGATAAAAACCAATCAAATCAGAGTTTGTTTGCTCGTTTCCTGCGGCGGCAACGACAATAATTCCTTTTCTTTCCGCTTCCAAAAGAGCTTGTTTTTCAGGCTCGAAGGGATCAAGCCCTCCTCCAGAGTAGTTAATTATATGGGCCCCCATCTTTATGGCATATTTGATGGCGCGAACAGAGTTCATCAAATTACCACTGATGGGGGCCTGAGGATCATAATATTTTAATGTCATAAGTTGAGTTCTAGGTGAAATTCCTGAGTATTCGATTGAATCAGCCGAGATCAGTCCAGAAATATGCGTTCCATGACCATGATCATCCTTGATATCAGAATTGTTCCCTGCAAAGTTCCATCCTTGCACATCATCGATAAATCCATTCCCGTCATCATCAATCCCATTTTTGGATTTATCTTTTTTATTTTTATCTAATCCGGTTTCACCCACATTAATCCATAGGCTGTTTTTTAAAGCCGGGTGATGAATATCAATTCCTGTATCGATAACAGCCACAATTGTCTTTCCTGTTTTTAATTTGAGATCATTTGTTGCTTGTATTTGATCTTTGTGCCAGAGGCTGGCTTGACCTGAGAGTGAAAGAAAAAGTAGGGATGTAATCATAAGCCTCCTCGAGATGCGACAGGACATTGTGTTGTCATTTTTGAAGAAATCACTCGGCCCTTGTTAAGTGAATATTGAAACTGATCTATACAGCCTGACTTAATTTTTAAAACTCGGTCCTCTTGTTTATCGTACTCGATCACTAACTTTTCTTTTTTATTCGTTCTCTCTGTTAAATTATCAAGATCGTCATAGTCATAATTTTTTTGCTCTAAAAAAGAACTCGGAAAAACTTTGATCAGTTGAAATCCAGAGTATTTATAAAGAACAGTTGAGGTTGGGGACTCAATTTTTTCAATTAATGGTAGCAAAGGATGCCATTTGAATTTTGCTAACACCTTCTTTTCTAGAAGGGCTTGTTCAAACAATCCCCTGGAATTTCTTTGGTATTCAATTTCATTTTGATTATGAAAAATAGATTTCAACTGACCTTTATAATCAAAGCGACTTATTTTTTTCTTAGCCTTGTAGCGTGTGTATTGACCAAACCCCGATTGGATCCAATCACCCGAATCTTTTATGTTGGTGTAGCGAGTGGCCGTTGGGTCCAATTTAAAAACAATGGGCAGCGGGGAAGAGCAATCAGTCAGCTCGATTTCCTCTTTTTGTTTAAAATTAATTTTTGCATCCAAGGCCGTGCACCAGCCCTGACCAAAAACACCTTTAAATAAGGAGCGACTTCGGTACGTTCTGTTAATTTCCCATTTGAAGTCGCTGTTTGGTATTAATAGAAACTCTGAGTCCTGTAAAATCAGACTGCCGTTTTTCATATTAACTGCGATGGCAGCAGTTGAATGTTGTGAGGATAAAAGGCATATAATTATTAATGTTGTCTTAAAGTTCATCATAGTGATGGACTACCAAAGCACTAAAGATGCCACTTCAGATCGAACTGGTGGATAGCTGGATGTTATCTTGTTAGCAACTGTCAAGAACCCTAACAGAGATGTTAGGCGGCGGAAACCTTCAGTTGTGAAGAAGCGACAGTCATTTTGTTACGTCCTGAATTTTTACTTGCATAAAGAGCCAAGTCCGCACGCTTCAACCATTCGCTTGAATTTTCTGATGATTCCAATTGTGCGAGTCCCACAGAAATTGTGAATTGAATTTCCAATTTGCCTTGTACCAGTTTTTCTTTACGGATTCGATTCAGGCACTGTTCTATTTTGAGACTGGCCACTTCGATGTTGTAGTCAGGCATGATGACAGCGAATTCTTCTCCGCCAAGCCTTGCTACAAAATCATTTTCTCGGTTAAAGCTTTCTTGTAAAAACCTGACACATTCTTTAATCACGTGATCACCGATATCATGACCGTAGGAATCGTTCACTTTTTTGAAATGATCGATATCACAAATAAGCAGTGAAATATTACCTTTTGATAAGGAATAAAGCTGCTGGTATTTTTTAAGTTGTTCATCAAAGCTTTTGCGGTTGTAGGCTTGAGTCATGTGATCGGTCTTAAGATCTTTCTGGGCTTGACCCAATTGCTTCTTTAAAGTTCCTAATGATTTGGTCATTGTGCCCAAGCGCTTACTTCTGCGATCATTCTTTTTTGTTTGATACTCCATATAAGTGTCAATAAAGGCTCTTGATTTTTTCTTCAAAGAATCAATGGCATTACTTTCAACAGCTTCACGTAAATCATCCAGTTGTCCCTTAAGCTGAATCTCTTGAGATTTTTCTTCCGTTAAATCTTCACCTAATTGGTCAGCAAAATCCCAGATGATATTTTTAAACTCATCCATGGATCTTTGAATATAGGAGTACTCCTCCACACGGTAAGTGGAATAAAATTGCCGGATTTTAAATAGCAGTTTTTCTGAGTCTTGGCCTTGAATCAAACTTTTAGAGAATTCGTCAAGAGTTTCACGGGTTTTTCTAACTGGGTGATGATCAAGTTCAATTAAGTTTTTACTAAGAATATCAAGAATGAACAGCAGGGTGGCTTGATCATCATTAAGCTCTGGAGATTGGTCTGATGCAGTTTCTTTTTTACTATCCATTCCAAGATCGAATTGGTCAGCAATTTTTTTTACCCAAGACTTTGATTTCATATTTAATATTATCGGATTTTTTGTCACAGAACCTTATGCGGTAAAGGTCCAGTCAGGGGTGTCTCAAAAGTGGATAAAAAAACCCCACTTGATTGTAGCCAAGTGGGGTTTTTGGTGTTTTTTATTTAATTTTAGAAATTAAATCTTACAAGTAACCAGTTCGTTCACTTTGTCTAAAGCTTTTTGGCCATCGATTTTGAACTTAGTTCCCATAGCGCGGTAAATTGCAACAGAACCACCTTCTTTAACAACAACTTTACCTGCTGTCGTTAAAAGGTCGACTACGTCAGTATTACCTTCTTTAAGTAATGCTGGGGCCACTTCGTTAACAAATCTGGTGTAGGCTTGAACGGCCTCTTTCTTTTTAACAGAAGTTGTTAGTAAATCGATCTCACTGCCGCGAGCTTCTAAAATATTGATGATCGAAGTTTTTGACTCAGCTGATATATCAGATCTGTTCAAAGCGTCAGCATAGGCTTTTAAATTTTCTGCAGAGATCTCGCCTTTTTCAACCATCGTACGAAGGCCAGCGTTTTTAACTCCAGCCTTTTCAATCTTGATGATTGTTTCAGAAAGAGCCAATGTCTCAAGTGGTCTTGCCACTGAAGATTTTCCAGGCTTTGTCATCAATTCTTTAGTGGTTGTCGGGGCCTTAAAAGCCATTGAGTTCTGGGCCACCATCGTAATCAGGGCGAGGACTAATAATTTGTTCATGTGTTTCTCCTTATTTAAGTACATTTTGTTAAACTCTAACGTAAACAATAACTTCACTAACTATGCCATCCCGGGGGCCCTTATTGACCCATTGGGATGCTTGAACTTTTGACAGTGGCCTTATTTTGCCCTTTTTTGTTGGCCTCACTGGAACGGCTTTCTACGGCCTCTGTAGCATCGTATTTAGCCATCTGAGTGTTTTGTAAGTACATCATCAAACTATTCACAGACATTTCCAGGGCATCAAAAGAGGCTTTTTGAACGTCAGCAGAATACTGATCTAAAGTTCCAGATTCCTTTAAATGGCTCTGATAGTTCTTTAGACTTTCATCGATGTTTTTCTTCATATCAGGCAATTTCTTAGCATCAATTCCCAAATTGAGACGGGGGTGATCGCCAGTCATTTGAATGTCAATTTTTCTTAACTCAGAGGACAGTTGATTAATCACTTGGACAATGGCTGTTTGCGAAGGGACTCGGGCTTCGGGGTTGAATTTAAGACTTTCCACTAAAGATCTTGAATGTTTTAAATTTAACTCTTTCACCCAAGTGTAACCTTTTGTTGATTTTTCTATTTCTGATAAAATCATCAAATAAACATTGATCTCTTCAAGGCTTGAATCCAGTAAACTTCTTGAAGCTTTAGTGGTTTTAACAAGATTTTTTCCATCAGGCTGAAGTCCTTCCACAAGATCCACAAGCAAATACTGGAAATTGTAATCAAGACGCTCAAAAATTTTCATCATTGTGGATTCGATATTTTGATCCCACCACTTGCTGACATTAGTTTTGCTATCCAATCTTTGTGAATTCCAAGGGCCTAAGATTTCTGGCTTAATATAACGATTCAGCATTTCAAAAAATGAGTAGGACTTTTCTGAACCATTAACAAAAAACTGAGCGTAGTAGATGGAATCAAAGGCAATAGGTTCACCCACGACTGGGACGCAAAAGTTGGTTCTTTTAGGCCCGTTGACCACAATGTGATCAGGCCAGCGAACTTCAATCTTATTTAAGTTTACAATTCTTGGTGCATTGAACTGAGGGGGACGAAGGTTCGTTTCTCGGCCAAATAAATTTACATTCCACTCTTCAACTATGCTATGAGTAGCTAAGTCAGGACCGCAGACCATTTGAAATAATAGATACTCGGTGTGGCGTTTGAAATAATAGCCGTAAGCTTTTCTAGACACTTGCGAGTAACTGGCCGCATTTTTTCTGGACTCATGGTAAATAAATGGGAGTAAAGCTCCACGAGCAAGTAAGGGATTTGGTTGACCCAGTAATTCACGAATTTTTCCTAAAACCTTTTGCTTGTTAAAGTCAGGGTCCACGTCATTGGCTAACTCTTTGTTAAGTCTAATAATGGCTTGGCTGATTTTGTCTGTGTCCAAAGTGGCAAGATGAGTCAATAAAGCTTGGATTAATTTAGAACTTTTTTCTTGCAACGAAAGCTTTAAAATTTCATCCACAGCAGGACTTGTTTCCTTCATGGGAAGATTCAAGCTGGCTTCTTCGTCTTCATCCAAGACAGCGATTCCTGTTTTTTTAGCCTTAGGTTGGTAAGATGGAGCTTTTTCTTGAAGACCAAAGCGTTTAGCAAAAGTATTAACTACATATTGCACGCGGTTTTTTTGGAAACCTTCCATCTGAACGGGGAAGTTCATATAAAGTTGTAGCTCAGTAACACACACTTGACCTGTGCTGCCTTGTTCGCACTCGGGGTGGCCTAAGGGTTTAATGCCAAACAAAGGATTCATTCGGTTGGAAAGCTGGGTATTAAAAGGCTCTTCTACTTTTTTAATTTCTTTATTTTCATTCAATTTATTTTGAAATTTAAAACCCTGGAAAACTTCATTCACATAGAACTGGTAGAATTTTTGAGCTTCATAGATTTCTGATAAAAGTGTGTTCGTGATTTGTCCCCAAATTTGTACACCATTAAAGAACTTAGCATGGTTTTGTGTTCGCCATATATTCATATGCTTTTGAAACTTCTTGATGTCTTCCACCATATTATATTCACAATCAGACTTAGCTAATGTGGATGAGCCCCTGGACCTTTTTGAAACTTCACATTTTTTTGCAAGTTCCTTCCAACCAACAGTTTGATGGTAAACTAAAGACTCTTTCATTTGTTTATCAGTGGAATTCAGAAAACTGGCTCTAAGAACTTGAGCCATCACTTTACTAATCGCTGGCATTATATAAGTATCACCCAGTATGAAGAAATAATTTTGTGCAAGCATGGCTGTTAATGTGGTGGCGACTGTGACGGGACCTAAGCTCCAGCCTCTTCCAGTCAGTGCGATGTTCATGGCAATACCAAGAAAGCGTTTTGATGTTCCAGGAATATTTTTAGCTATTTTGACCATGTCTTTGGCTTGTACTGTTTTATACCATTGGGTTTTTTGGCCATTAAAGCCAATGCGGTCTTGAACGATTTCTACATGTGGTAAACCTGACGCTTTGTGAATGCCTGCCATTTGCTCTGATAAATTTTTAGCGTAATTGTAGGAAGCTCCTGCTCCAGCCATTAAGCCCTTTTGTGCGTAAGTGGATCCTACAGTTGATAATGTCATCGACAGAATCATGGGGATGTACATCTCCACTTTATTTTCAAAATTAAAAAATTCATTTTGAGCTTCATCACAAGGATCTACTTTTCCAGGCTGAACAGGCTTGTTGGGTTTTAGTAACGAATCACTGCAAGCGGCTAGAAGGCTTGAAATTTCATGGGTTAAATTAGAAACAATAAGTCCTGCGCTCAAACCAATGTAAGGAATGGCAGCTCTCATGGTGCGGATAGATTTAGAACCATTCATGCCACCAAACTTTGTTTTTAAATAATCTTGGGTGAATCCACTGGCGGCCATAAAAGAGTAGAAAGAGATATGAGTCATGGGATCATCCAGGCTTTCGATGTACTGTAAAAAAGCCGCTGGATTTTCAGAATAATCCGTCATCATTTTTGTCACCATAACAGCGCCAATGGCCACGCCAAACAGAGCCGATTGGGCGGGAAATCCGTGCATGCCACCGCTTAAAGGTCTAGCAAAGCTTTCTTTAAACCGGCCGCGCCAGTTTTTTTGGTCCCACTGGTAAAGACGGTTGATTTCTTCTTGGTAAGTTTTCGGTAATCGAGAAAAGTCAGCACGAATTTTTTCTGACGATGTACCTACGGGATGATTCATAAAGCGTCTAAAGAATTCTACCTGGGTGTCAGGGTATTTAACAAAGTAGGCCTTCATAATTTTGTTTTTTAAATCAGGTTGTAGTCTATGAAAATAATCGATGACAAAATAATCATCAGCCAGTTCACGAATGAGGTAGTGCAATTCAACCTGGCCACCTAAGTTTTCACGGTAAAAATTCTCAGGTAAACTTAAATAGGCTCTGATGAATTCGGCCATTTGCTTCATTTGCAGTTCTTGATCATTTAAATACTGCCTTAATACAGAGGGCAGCATTCTTTCATTTTTATCAGATTCAAACACGGCCGTGAATTCTTCACCTTTTGAATCTGACAATTTCATTTCAATGATTTCATTTTTAGAATCTTTTTTTGCAGATTCAGGATTTATGCGATTATCTGAGCCCATGCCTTGGCCTTGACCTAGTGAGGCTAAAACAAAAATGAAGCTAATGATCCAATGTCTCAAAGCGATACGCATTTGAACCCCTTGTTATATTCCAGGTAGTTACAAGTTTTATGCCGCTGGGTAGAATTCTAATGGGTTTGGCATGTTTCAATATGAACAAGCGACAATTTTCGCTGACAGTTTTGGCTTTTAGGTTCATTATCTGGGTTGTGAAACAGGATCAGACCTACCTTTTCTTTGATGGCGTTTGCGGGCTCTGTAATGGAGTCGTAGATTTTTTATTAAAATTTGATTCAAAACAAAAGATTCTTTTTGTTACTTTGCAATCTGAATTTGCAAGCCAGCAGTTGCCACAAAACTTGACCCAGCAATTATCCACATTAGTGGTCAAAAAGGGAGATTTGATTTTCACAAAATCAGAGGCTGTTTTTGTACTTATTAATGAATTGGGTGGAGCTTTTAAAATCTTTAAAATTTTTCAGATTCTGCCGTTGGCACTCAGAAATTTTGTTTATGATCAAATCGCAAAATCCAGGTATCAAATATTTGGTAAAAAAGACACCTGCCGAATTCCCACTCCCCAAGAACGATCTCGCTTTATCACTTGAATCGAAGGACTTAAAAAATGTCACAAAAGCTGAAAATTGAATTTTTAGGTGCTGCAGGGACAGTGACAGGGTCAAAAACATTGATCACTTATAATCAAAAAAAATACTTATTTGATTGTGGCCTGTTTCAAGGCCCCAAAGAGCTCCGGCAAAGAAATTGGGGATCTTTTCAAGATCTGAATTCTATTCATGCAGTTATTTTATCCCATGCTCACATTGATCATTCTGGGTTTTTACCTAAGCTAGTAAAAGATGGTTTCAGTGGTCCCATTTATTCAACTCCTGCAACGGCCCAACTTTGCCAGTTGTTGTTGATGGACGCTGCTTATTTGCAAGAAGAAGACGCAAAATATGCAAATACTTCTGGTTATTCTCACCATCAGCCTGCTTTGCCACTTTTTGATAAAGTGGATGTTAAAAAAGCCCTCAGTCAATTTCGCGAAGTAGACTTTCATCATTGGCATGAGCTTGATACAGGTCTCAGTTTTCGCTTCTCACGGGCTGGTCATATCTTGGGTTCAGCGGTCACTCAGTTTTCATTTAAAATAAATGATCAGTCTAAAATACTGACGATGACAGGGGATTTAGGCAATGGGCGCTCTTGCATTATCGAGGATCCAGAAAAAATTCTAGAGACCGACTACCTCATTATGGAATCCACTTACGGTGATCGAAGACAGTCTAGAAATAGCCCGCTTGATGAACTGGAACCTATCATCAATCAAGTGATCAGGCGTAAAGGAACTTTGGTGATTCCTGCTTTTGCGGTGGGAAGAACCCAAGAGCTTTTGTATTTAGTGAATCAATTAGAAACCGAAGGACGAATTCCTAAAGTTCCTGTTTATCTGGATAGTCCCATGGCCAATTCTGCGACTGATATTTACTTGAACTTTCCCAATGAACTTAAAAAAAATCTGCACGGAGTCCAACTGAAATCAAGATTAAGCACGGCTAACTTTAAAGAAGTGCATTCGGCTGATGATTCTATGCTTTTGTGTATGAGCACGCAGCCCAAGATTGTGATCTCGGCTTCGGGGATGTTGACAGGTGGACGAGTGATGCACCATTTGAAAGCCAAGCTTCCTGATGAAAATTCAGCTGTTTTGTTTGTGGGTTTTCAAGCCTCAGGCACAAAAGGGCTTTTGCTTAAAAATGGCCTTAAAGATATTCGCATTCACCATCAAAAAGTGGCCGTCGAGGCTGAAATTTTTGTGATAGATTCGTTATCAGCACATGCTGATTGTGAAGACCTGGTTCATTTTGTTTCAACAATGACAAAAAAGCCTAAAAAAATAATTCTCAATCACGGTGAAGCCAATGCTTCTGCTTCTTTGCAATATTTACTGAATTATGATTTACAAATTTCCACGGACATTGCCCGTGAAGGGACAGAGTTTATCTTAGATTAAAGCTTTAGCATGTGAAAATACATGGGCTCTATTTTAGCTTTCATAAAAACAGATGGATTTGCTATAAGAATTCAAAATAAGGAGTTTTTATGAAATTAGCCTTTTTATTTGCAATGCTTTTCGCTTTTAATGTTTGGGGTCAGTCAAATAGCCTACTGGATCAATCTGTTTCAATCGAAGGATTTGGAAATATTCGTTTCCGGGCCCCCATTGGTCAATCCACCAGTCGTTTTCCATTGCTTCTAGTTCATGGGGTTTACGGTGGTGCCAGTCATAGAACTTATAAAAATTTATTACCATTATTAGATCAAGCGGGGGCAGCCGTTTATATTTTAGACTTACCGGGCGTTGGTGAAAGTGATAAACCCAAGCGTGCTTACAGGATTGAAGACTTTGATTTGTTTTTGGAAAAATTTATTGAAGTTGTGATTCAAAAACGAACAACTGTTGTGGCTGAATCCCTATTGACAGCTTCCGCACTAAAAGTCAGTTCAACCAGGCCAGATCTTATTCGTCGACTGATTTTATTAAGCCCAACTGGTGTGAATTCATTAAACGAACCACCCTCTAGTCGTGAACAAGCATTGTATGACAGGCTTTTTAACGATGAAGTGGCAAGTGATCAGTTTTACAGAAATTTGTTGGTTGATAATTCTTTACAGTATTTTTTAAAATTTGGATTTTACAATGACGAATTAGTGAATGAAGACTTGCTAAATGACTTTCGAGTTCTAAGAGACAATGTGAGTCAAAAATATTTGACTCTTAGTTTTGTGGGTGGGCAGCTTTATCGATCCTTTTCAGCATCAGCACAAAATGTTTTTGTGCCTGTATTAAGTATTTTTGGAAAAGAGTACGAAAGTTTCGCGGATAATGAACTGTCAACAGCTGCTATGTTTAAAGATATTCGCCCAGACTTCGAATATCTTGAAATTTCCATGGCAGGTTCCTCTGTTCAAAGAGAAAAGCCTCAGGAAGTGGCAAATGCAATCCTAGAGTTTTCGGTTGTCGACTAGACCCCTATCGTTAGTTTGGTTTAAAAAAGATTTAAGGGTTTGTGATCACAGACCCTTGTTGGAAGCTTGTCAAATCGGGCAGACAGCGGCTGTTTATATTCTTGAACCCGAGTGGATTAAAAGTTTCGAGTTCGAATCAGGTCAATTTTTGTTTCTAGAAAAGTCACTCATTGATCTTAAAAATGATTTAAGAAAATTAGGTATCCCCCTCATTATTCGCTATGGTTCTGCTATCACTGTATTTTCAGAGCTCATTAAAAAATGGCCATTTTCCTTTGTCTTCAGTCACGAAGAGACCGGAGTGGATTGGACTTTTAAGCGGGACTTGATGATGAAATCATGGTTTCAATCTCAATCCGTTCAGTTCACTGAATATCCACAATTTGGAGTGAAACGGGGGCTGAAAAACAGAGATCATTGGTTAAAGCATCGTAACCGCATATTAAATCGAGCCCTTCATCCAGAAATCAATCAGGTTTGGGATTCAGGACAGCCTGCTTGGACTTTAATTAAAAAATTAGAATTAGGGCATCTTCCAAGTCTTCAAGATCTAGGTCTTCCACCCTCTGAAAAAATTTTTGCATTAAAAGGGGGGCGCACGGAAGCTGTTAAAACATTACATTCATTTTTTGATTCTAGGGGACAGAATTATTTTTCTTCTTTGTCTTCACCGGTGACAGCCTTTGATGGTTGTTCACGAATTAGCCCCTATCTTTCTTGGGGTAATTTATCCATCACAGAGGTCTTAAGTGAGCTTGAAAATAAAAGACAATCTGTGATCGGCACAGCAAGGGAAAAAAAATGGACACAGAACCTATCCCAATTTGAAAGCCGGTTGTGGTGGCATTGTCACTTCATTCAAAAATTGGAATCAGAACCTGAAATTGAGTTTGAAAATGTGAACCGAATGTTTGATGGCTTAAGAGAGTCTGAATTTGAGCAAAAAAAATTTCAAGCCTGGTGTGATGGGCAAACTGGATTTCCGATCATTGATGCCTGTATGAGAGCTTTGAAACAGCATGGTTGGATTAATTTTAGAATGCGAGCCATGCTAATGAGTTTTGCGTCCTACCAATTATGGCTGGACTGGAGACCCACAGCTCGTTTTTTAGCTAAGCATTTTTTAGATTTCGAACCCGGAATTCATTTTAGTCAGGCGCAAATGCAGTCAGGAGTGACTGGGATTAATGCCATCAGGATCTACTCTCCACAAAAGCAAACCTTAGACCGTGACCCCAACGGAGAATTTGTTAGGAAATACTGCCCAGAGCTTGCAAAATTAGACACCTGCGACTTGATAGCACCGCATTTAACCCCTCCATTTGTAGCCGCTTCCTTAGACTTTAAGATTGGTCGTGATTATCCAGAACCCATAGTGGATCCTGAGTTGTCCTATCATCAGGCTAAAGAAAAAATTTTTTTATGGCACAAGAAAGCTTCGGTTCAGGCCGAAGCTAAAAAAGTTTTGCTTAAGCATGGAAGTCGTAAAGCCAGGCATTTTCCAACACAAAAAAGGCCGATTTAAATAACTTTAACTTCCTTAGAAAATAAATTGAATATTGACATGAGTGACTGAACATCCTGATAGGGCGTTCCATTTTTGGCCAGTTCGAATAAATCAATCAAGTTATCTGACGATGTCAGCCCATTTAAGTTGGTGACTTCTCCCATGGCCCAGTCAGGAAATAAGCGCTTATTACTTAATGCCTCACCATGTTTAATTATAGAAGTGTGTCTTGAGTCTTTTTGAATTCTTTTAAAGCAGTTGAGTACTTCTTCCTTAGGGCCTTCTAAAAATTGCAAAAAATAACCTTGTCTGTAAGTTAAAAAACCTGTGATTTGACTATTTAAATTATTTCTTCTGGAAATAGCGTAAATTTCTTCCAATGAGCCATCTTTAAACTCCACTGAAGCTTGGCTTGTGTAGACGAGAGTAAAAACTTGATCCATAAAATATTTTAAATATAGGACTGTAGTTTAAGCAAAGAGTTAATCATGAGTTCTCTTTCATATTCAGGAACGTTCTTGAATCTTTTTGACATTCTTTTCTGTGCTGACTGCCAAGTTGAGTTGTGAAGCAGTTGGCCCTTTGTGGTCAGACTTAAATGAGTTTGCCTTGTATTTTTTGGGTTTACCTTTTTATGAACATAGCCTCGCTTAACCAGGGTGCCGACCATTTTTGTCATGGCCGGTTGGCTGACAACATGCATTTCGGCAATTTCACTGACGGTGTTGATGCCGTGATGAATTTGTGCGAGTACACGAAATTGTGGAACTGTTAGATGCTTGGGAGCTGCCAGTTTGAGTTCCGATCGGATGAGCCTCACCAATGGGGGAACGACATCCAGCAAAACTTTAGCGAAATATAATTCTGGTTTCATAAACACAAATATAGTTTAATCTAGCCAATATGAAAAACTTATTTTTGCTAGTTTTGTTATTTACTGCACCTAGTTTAGCTTCTTTATTGACGGAAATTGAAATTGAACAAAAAAATTCTCAACTTCAATTTAAAGTTAGCTTTAGTACTGAAACCTCTGACACACTTCAGCTGACTTCTGAAGCCCAGATCACTCAATGGGGCAATCTAAAACTCTCGAAAAATGCAAAAGGTTTGCATCAAATTCAGCTTACTAAAGGCCAAAAGGGTTTTTTGCATTACACAATAAGTCTTGATTTATCAAAGCCCTATTTCTTATCGGGTCTTCGGGTGTGGCATCCGGTGAATCCTCAATTTCCAGAGGGTGACAAATTTCAATTTCAAACCAAACTTAATCCTGAGTTTGAATTGATTCACTCGGCCACTGGTTTTCCGCAAGGTGATTTAGCCTACGTTTTTGGTAAATTTAAAAAATACCAAAGCGTTGATAAAAGGTTGCTTGTTTACTTATCTCAGGATGAGCCAGCTCTGGCAGAAACATTATTGCAAAATTTAAAAAAGTATCTTGATCATTACGAAAATTCGATTGGTACTTATCCCTATGATGTTTTTCAAGTCGTCGAAGCTCCAAGTGAAATAGGCTATGCATTTCCAAAAATGACTTGGATCGGATCGCAACTTTTAAGATTTCCATTTATTTTGAAAACTTCATTACCTCATGAACTGTTGCATTCTTGGTGGGGGGCTAGCGTTTTTGTTGATTATGAGAAAGGCAACTGGTGCGAGGGTTTGACATCTTTTGGTGCTGACTACGGATTACTCAATCAGGAAGAAAAAAAGCTTTATAGAATTAAAGCCCTCACAAGTTATCTGAATTATGTCAACCAATCCCAAGAGCTTTCTCTTTCTCAGTTCACCTCTCGAGGTGAAGATCGATCACTTCAAGCCTTAGGATATGACAAGTCAGTGATGGTTTTTGTGATGCTCGAACAACTTGTGGGTCCACAGAACTTTGCAGCCGCTTTAAAAAAATTCTATAAAAATTTTAAATTTAAAAGAGCTTCATGGGATGATTTTTTTGCCATCCAATCTGAGGTCAGCGGTCAAGATTTACAGAGTTTTAAAAAATTCTGGGTGCAGCAACCTGGATTTGTTGCAAAAGATTTTTTAAAATTAAAAAAAACCAATCAAGAAATTCAAGCCAGTGCAAAACCTTCTGAGCTAGCAAAACTTGCGGGCTTTCAAATCCAAACACAGTTGTTTTCACAAAGTGGGAATAAAAAATTAGTGTTAGACGTTTTACCTAGCGGAAAAAACTTGGTACAAAGTCAATTTGCAATCCAAGAAAATTATTTAACTTATTCCATTGATCCTGATTTTTATTTATTCAGGGATCTTAATCTATTTGAAAAGCCCATTAACTTTTCCGAGTTTTTCGGTGCAAAAAAAGTTGAATACCAAATTAATCAATCCGACTGGGTGCAGGCTTTTAAAAATCAGTTCACTGATAAACAGTGGATGAATGTAAAGTCTGACTTGGACTTTGATAAAGCTTCGGTCTATTTGGTTGATCTGATCAGTGCCGAAAAAAATTCAGAAATTAAAAAGTTGATGGCTGAAAAAGGCATTAAAATAACTGCAAATGAAGTTCAAATAGAAAATAGAAAATTTGATCTTAGTGTTCAGGCTGTTTTTCTTACCCTTCGGATTAAAAATTCAACTGTTGTTGTAATGAATTTAAACCCGAATTTACCACTGGCTCGTTGGCTTCAACGATGGTCTCGTTATGGGGGGCAAAGTTATGTGGTTTTAAATAATTCCAGCGCTGAACTGCAGGGTGTTTGGGTTGATGCCTTAAAGTCTAACTTATAGACAATTTTGTAAAATTGTTAGTCGTCTGTTCATATTAGGATTATTAGTATAGACTCCAATTTGTTTAATTATCCACAGGAGTTTTATATGAAAATGATCACGCTTTTTATGGCATTATTTTTTTCTGCTCAGTCGTTTGCAATCATTATTGAGGACCGTGATACAAGTCTTCGTTACAATATCAGCGACGTAAATGTGATTATGGCCTGTGATGCACCTGAATCAAACGTGAAAAATTGGTATGTTTTAGGCACAGTTAATTACAGTGATCCTCAACTGTTTTTTCTTTCAAAAGGGATGCTAGTTCACGCTGACAAGCAAAGAAATTTATCTGGGTTCGATAATGGTCGACTTTATGAAATCAGAGCTGGGTTTTTGACTTATCATTTCAATAGAACTATTCCCGGTCAGTATAAGCTATTGATAATGAACGGATATGGTAAAAAAGTAGATCTATTGCCGTGCCGTGACAGGATCCAGTAATTTTAATACCTTGCTGTCTCTAGATTGTAAGCGCATGAATGGTGTGACTTACAACAAGGAGATAGAAATGAAATTATTAACAGCAACACTTGTACTATTCGGCTTTTTAGGTTTTTCCCAAGCAGAAGAAACCATGGGCGAAAAAGTTCAATCCACTACTAATTCGGGTGCACGTATGGTCAAAAAAGGTGCAAACCGTGCTAATGAAGCTATTTGCGGAAAATTAACTGGCGACAGTAAAGTGGAATGTTTAGCTAAACAAGCTAAGAACCGAGTCACTGAAGGTGCTGATGTTGTCAAAGACAAAGCCACTGAAATCAAAAACAACGTGGACACTGACAAAAAGTAATCTATCTGGGTGGCCAGTTTAGTTTAATGGCCTGATCAAGTAATTTATTAAGTCGTAGTGCCTGTGTGAAATCTTGAATCACATGGGCACTAAAATGAGGTGATGTGAATTCCTTCATAGAAATTTTCTTGTAGACGACAAACTTCTTTAATTTTAACCACTCCACATCAGGGTGATCCACGGCAAAGCCCCTGGGCACTCGAGTTGATTGATCTTGCATATAAAATGCGCCTTTAAAACTTTTCTTGAATTTAGAATCACTAAATAGTTCTTTGAAAGGTTCAGAATCCTTATTAATGGCTTCTCGAATCAGTCTTGTTTGTTGAGAGCTGGGTTGCCAAAGGCCACCAGCGATAAGAATAGAGTCTTCTTCATTGGGGAATAAACCAAAAAACAAATGAGGGTTGCTTTCAAAGCGTGAAGCGGAAGGCCTTGAGGCAATCATCGAGATCCAATCTTTATAGCGTGGCAAGCCTCCAGCGACTTTAAAATCAGGCCGCTTGATACGTCCTAAGCCTTTACTTGGAAAATGATAATCAGGGGCCAGCGGCCTTACAGCCGCTTTTACTTTTTCAGCTAAATCGATAAATGGCTTTCTTAGAACCTCATCGTATTCTTTGGTGTTTTTATCAAGCCAGTCTGCTTGTTTTTGCTTTCCCGCTTTTTTTAAAAAATCCAGAGTTTGCTTTGAGAATTTTATTTTTTTCATTAATCAAAAATTTCTTCTAAGAAAGATTTCTTTCGCTTGTAGCCTTTGTATTCGTAATCCTTTTTGTATTCATAGTCTGGTTTGTAAGAGGGCTGAGGCTGTTGCTGTGGTTGAGCAGTAGGTGCGGCCACTTCGTTCGCTGCAGCTGACTTTTCGATTATTTTATCAAGTTCACCACGGTCCAACCAAACACCTCGGCATTTGGGGCAGTAATCGATTTCAACACCTTGACGTTCCGTCATTGATAGTACTGTATCTTTACAAGCGGGGCAAAACATTGAGACCTCCGGGTTTTTGTTAAAATAAATTGCCATAAATTTAATACTTTTTGTATTTAAAATTGAATATAATCCAGCAATGAATCCTGCGAGATCAAAAACCTGTGCTCAATGTCAAAAAACGATGGAAGTCGCTTTTCGTATTCGTCTAGGAACAGCTAAGGATTGGGTATTTGTTTGCACAGAGTGTTGTCGAAAATCTCAGACTTTACCAGGTTACCAGTACGGGGGAACCTGGAAGAGCGTTAAAAAGCAGGATCGCTAGCTTTTTGAATGAGTCTTGCCACCCACTCGTCTTGGGATTCATTCCACTTAATTGACACATAATGATTCATTTTCATTGGAGTTCCTGAGATCACCTGACCAAGTTCATCAGTGGATCTGGAGGTGGAAATTGCAGATCTGAAGAAACTTTCTTTTGATACCTCAGCTTTTGATTGTGCAGGCCTTGGGTGAACGGATATTTTGAAATCTTGGCCTTGATTAATGAAAGTAGCTTCTAAATAGGATCTAGAATAAGTCGAGTCTCCAGAATCAGGGAGGCCAACAAATTGAGCACGTTCTTTTAAATAATATTTGAGTGTCCAAACAAAACCAACACAAGAGGAGATGCACCAAGGATCTGTTAAAAAAGAAACTCTTCCCTTGTAAGCTTTCTTAATCGAGGAAAACTTTTCAGTTAAGCAATCATCATTTTGAGAAGGGCAAAATTGCGGCATTGTTGGGATATACTCACCCTCTCGAATGTTATTCCATTTTTCTGAAGCCCTTAGGTTTTCATAGATCTTGAGTTTGCCTTTATCTTGGTAAAAGGCTTGATTTCTCCAATCGGGATCTTCAAGTTCTTTTGTTTTTTTAAATTGCACCCATTGATCTTGAAAGTCTTGATCGAGGAACTGAGCTGACCATTGAGTCACCACATCACCGCCCCAATTATCCACCACATCAATGATCAGGTGTTTTGTTTGTTTGGCCTTCTTATTCCAATACTGAGTCGCAAATTGCTGAACTTCTTTTGAAACCCCATCAATGCCATTTACGGTCACACCTCGGTCATAACGAAAACTTCTAATCCTTAAAAGTGAAGTGCCTGGTAGATTTTTATTTTCATAAACACAGGCATGAAAGCCCTGATAGACCATTTTAAATTCTGGATACCTGGCGGGTTCATTGCCGCAGGGCTTTAAATTTTTAGCCTCAGATTTTTCGATATTTGCAAAGACAGGAATTATCACATTTATTTTTTTTTCATCACGCCTAAGTGAAAACTTCAGCGGCTGCCGCCTGAACCAAGAAAGATTTCCTTTTCTTAGATTATCCCAAAACTCAAGCTCACATTGGCTTCTAAGCGGAAACTTGCAGTATTCAAAATTTTCATCTGCCCATTTTTTTATATCAACGCCATTAATTGCAATCAGCTCATCACCGGTTTGCGGCCTGTCTTTTGGATCAAGATGAATGAAATATTGGCTTTTAACACTGGAAATCAAATATTTTGAAACAATACCATCTTCAGAGACAACTTCGGGCTTAAAGCCAACGGCCAGCATGGCTTTGCCTTCACTATTAAAATCATAATTAGAACCCAGTTTAATATGAGCGTGTAAATTAGGGTAGGCTGCATCTAGTCTTGAAAAGACTCGGCCCAATTCCAAAGAGTTTTGTGAATCTTCTAAATCATTTCTAAGTTTTTTTGTGATTTGCTGCCAGCTTAACTTTCTATTGTGCCTTGGCAGCAGCCCATCTCCGTCCAAGCGGTTGATTTCGTTAATATAGGCATCAAACAGTTGAATAGAGGTTTTTCTCTCTGTTGCAAAATGATCAGCCCACGTGAGTAAGGGTAGGAAGAATAACGCTATAATTTTTAATTTCATGGGTACTAAGATACCGATATGGCGACATGAAGACTAGTGCTAACTTATCGAAATTTAGAAGAAATAAGCAATAGGTCCTGCCAACTAAGAATTTAGTTGTTAACTACTAAATTCTTAGTTACATTTTAGAAATGAAAAAATTAAGTCTCAAAGAAAATGACAATAAGCTACTCACCGAAACTGAGCTCGAATTAATGACTTTGTTATGGAAGCTGGGTGAAGGAACTGTATCAGATGTGCTTCAGCAGCTACCCAAAGAGCGAGAACTCGCTTACACATCGGTTTCCACTATCTTGCGCATTTTAGAGCAAAAAGGGATTTTAAAAACCCGCAAAGAAGGCCGCGGACATGTTTATACACCGCAAATCAAAAAGTCTGATTACGAAATTAAAACTGTCAAACATGTCGTAGAGCGTGTTTTCGATGGAACTCCCATGGCCCTTGTTAGGCAGCTTCTTGATACAACACAACTTAATGAAGATGACATCAAGGAGCTTAAAAAACTAATAAGTAAAGCAGGAGTGAGAAAATGAACCTGGCCCAGGTACTTTCAGCTTATGTGAATTTGAACGTTTTGATCATAATCGCCTTTTTTGGTCTTAGTATTTTTTCATTTTTTTTAAAAAAATTAAATACTCAAATAGAGTCAAAACAGGAACTCCAACTTCATTACGGCTTAATCATATTCACTTTATGTTTAGCTTTGATTCAACCACTTTTTCCGCAAAATAAGGTTTTCGAACCAACTGCAAAGATATGGTCTTCTGTTTCGACTCAAAATTTTGCTAAGGAGTATCAGTCCTCCAAAAACAGCGGGTTTTTAATAATGTCGAATGCAAGAGGAGTTACAGCTGTTCAAGCTCATGACATCTCTTCGGCATGGTCGGCAATTGGATCTTTTATTCTTATCTTGGGATTTTGGTTTACCTTCCGTGATTTTAGAAGACTGTTAAAACTAAAGAGAAATTCATTTCTTATTAAATCCATTGGCCAAGTCCACATCCTTTTAAACGATAACATTCACGTGCCTTTTTCCTATTGGCTACCTGGACAGTCCAATATCGTGCTGCCTGCAAGTTTTATTGGCCATAATGAAAACTACAGAATGGCCATTGCTCATGAAATTCAGCATCATCGAAATGGTGACACTCGTTGGGTTTACTTAATGTGGATATTGAAATTGGTATGTATTATTAATCCTGCGATTTATTTATGGAATCGCTGGATTGCAGAAATTCAAGAATTTGCCTGTGACGAGACATTGGTCGACCGTAATAAAGTTGAGTCTCAGGCTTATGCACGCTGCCTCGTCGAGGTGGCCCAAACCGCGATTCATCAAAAACATTTACCTGTCCGCGCCACAGGTCTTATGTTTTTAATTGATCGCAATCTACTTTACAGAAGGATAGAAAAAATGTTTTCAAAACCAAAAGTCAAAATTAGAAAGCCGATTGTTAATATCATAAGTCTTATTATCATCTCGCTCATGTCGATAGGTGCTTTTGCAACAAGCGGAATTGTTCAGGACCGAAGAGTCAGTCTCGCTCAAGCCAACGTCATGGCAGAACAGGCTCAGCTGAGCACTGAGTTTCCAATTGTGATGAATGATCTGGTATTGAAGCAACTCAATCGATTCATTGGTACACCTGAGGGCCGAATGTTTATAAGAAGTTCTTTAGACCGAATGGAAACTCATAAAGCCATCATTCAAGAGCATATAAAAAAATATGGACTTCCTTTAGAATTATTGGCAGTGCCCATTATCGAATCAGGTTATCAAAACCTTTCACAGCAAAGTAATAGGTCTTCAAAAGCGGCAGGAATTTGGCAATTCATTCCCCAAACAGCAAGAAATTTTGGTCTTCGTGTGGATAAATACAAAGATGAGCGGCTAGATATCATTTTGTTAACAGATGCGGCCATGAGGTATTTACAATCCAATCACCTGAGATTCAAAGATTGGCATCTTTCAGCACTCGCCTACAATATGGGTGAAAATGCGGTCCAAAAAGGAATGGACTCTCTAGAAACACGGGATGCATGGAAGCTCATTCGTAATGGCTATGAGGGCGATAAAGATTATTTACCTAAGCTAATGGCAGCTATTTTAATAATGAAGAATCCTGAATCCGTTCAATAGCGACAAGAACGAAAAACTCGCACCCCATCCGTTGGTGCGAGTTTAAGATGTCAAACTTATCTACAACAGTAAAATCATTTTATTGAGTATTCATTTAGCCCCATGAATCAATACATTTGGTAAACTGCAAATTCAAAAAAGTAGGTAAATTCATGTTTAAAATCTCATTTTTTATTACCATGTATTTTTTTATAATCAGTGGTGCTGTGGCTAATCCAGCAGCCCCTCGTGAAGTGACAGAACTTGTTTCCCAGTTCAAAATTCCCACAGTCGACTGCCCAGAAAAAATTTGGAGTGGTTTTGATTGGAAATCGTTAGTTGTTGTTCTCATCTACCCTCAAAGCGAAGACTCTTGGGTGTGGGATGTCTCGAAAGATGAACTCAAGTCAGTCAAAAACAGTACATTGGATTCAGGGACTCTAGGTAGTACCTACAATTTTTTTATGTTCGACGGCAAGAAAGCCATGTCTTTAGATATGAGTGATGAAGACCTAAAAAACGACGACCAGCTTTTTAAATTTGGAGCCCATGAATTTTTTCATTACGCGGGTCAAGGCGGCTGGAAAAACCGCGGAAGCTCAGGGCGTGGGACAGTGTATCCCGTTTCTTGGCAACCAAGACTTTATCGAAGAATGATGTTTGATCATCTGAAGAATTTTTTCATAGAAAACAAACTTGAAGACTTGCAGAGCGCTAAATTCTGGTTTGAAAAATGGAGCCGTGAGCATGTATTGGAAACACAGATGGCCACAGATCGCTTTGAAGGTAGTGCGACCTATGCGGAAAGCGTTGCATTGGCTGTCAGTCAATTAGGCTGTCAGGCCGATGACCAGATTTTAAAAGCTCAAGTCATGAAAAATCTAATGGCTGATGATGGTTTTGCTTACGCTCTTGATGGAGATTATTTTTCTCTTGATAGTGAAGGCTATCCAGTTGGAGGGCTTGCCTCCTTAATTTTGCGGTTTAGTGATATCAAATTAGCAGACTGGAATGCCCAAATCGAGGATGGGAAATCACCTTTGGAAATTTTGTTTGAAGGAGTTCAGTCGGTTGAATCCACACCTCCACCTGAAAAGCTCGTGAGTCAGTTTCAAGCGACCGGCGTAAAGACTAATCAAAAGTACGCAAGCGCACTAGATCCTGCCATCAAGGCATGGAAAGATAAAAAAATGATTCGTGTTCCTTTTATTTCTCAATATTTGCAGTCCAATTTACGTCCTCAGTTTTTTGCATTTTCAGCAGAGCTGAATAAAGAATTATTCCCTTTATCGGTTGATCATCTTTTTCTATCACCTGATTACAAAACAAATTTAAAAATTCATAAAGGCGCTGTGATTATTGATGACTTCAATGCAGCTTGCAGAAATGCTTATAGCTACGCTATGGTGCCTGAAGAAAAAATTCAGGTCCGTGGCAAAGAGCTCCAGGTCAATTCAGACTCTGTGGTGGGCACAATGCAAGGAAGCCAAGTTATAAGCAAAGAAGGTTACAAATATCTTTGCCCGGTGGACGTTCTGTAGTATTTAAAATCCATGGATGAAAACAATATTTGGACGTTAGTAGGCAAGACTCAAGAATTAATTAAAGAGCTGGAATCAAATGGTGGTTTAAAAGAAATCACTTTTGAGGATAAAAAAATTGTGCTCTCTTATTTTGAAAATAAATGGGGAGCGCTTAATAATAAGTGTAACCATATGGGTGGCCCACTATCGAAGGGGAAACTTAAAAATGGCTGTGTGGTTTGTCCCTGGCACTACTGGCAATTTAATCATGCTACAGGGGAATCCCTGACCGTCGAGGCCTCTAAGCATTTTACTTCGACAGCTGGAAGTGTTCCTCATTTTCCATTGAAAACAGAAGGAGATTCTTTATTTATTAATTTGTCTCAGCAGTCCAAGCGGGTGCCAGCTGTTTATAATATGAAAGGGAATTTGGGAAGGGAGCCCAAGCGAGAGCCAGGTCCCATTCGGGTTCTTGGTTTATCAACGACGGCTATGGATCAAGACAATCCACGTTATTCGACTTCTGAAGAGCTTTTGAAATCAGCTCTTGATCAAGCATCTTCAAAGCTTCAGGTCGAAACAAAATTTCTATCTCTATCAAGTCTTAAGATTCGAAACTGCGAAGGATTTTATTCTAAATCAGAAAAAGCCTGCACTTGGCCTTGCTCGATTACAAAAATAGATCCTACAGATGAAATGACTGTTGTTTATGAAAATTTAGTTCATTGGGCTGACGTTGTGGTTGTCTCAAGTCCCATTCGCTGGGGCGGTGCAAGTTCGCTTTATTATAAAATGGCAGAAAGATTGAACAGTGTACAAAATCAGATCACGATGAAGAATAAAGTTTTAATTCAAAATAAAGTCGTCAGTTTGATTATCACGGGTGGACAAGACAATATCCAATCAGTTGCGGGTCAAATGCTTACATTTTTTGGTGAGCTCGGTTTTTCGACTCCTGCCTTTCCCTTTGTCGCACACTCCTTAGGGTGGTCTTCAGAAGATATGGAAAAAAACATGGATTATGTAAAAAAGTCTGAACATCTTCACGAAGAATCGTTTCATTTAGTTGAACGTAGTGTTTTGCTTGCAAGTAAACTTATTGGGTAAGTGTGTTTTAAGTTCGAAGCTCGAAGATATAAGTTTCAACTTCACGGCTTAGAATTTTATCGGTTTTCATCTTTGAGCTTACTTTCTTAAAGCCGAGCTTTTGAAGAACATGGATGGAAGTCGAATTGTCATGATCTGTCACTGCTGTGATTCCCGGATATTTCAAATCTTTAAGGCCAAATTCAATCAATGCCTCGGCCACCTCGGTGGCAAATCCTTTTCCCCAATGATCTTTTACGATCATAAATCCTAGTTCAGGAAATGCATAATCTGTTTTAATCAGCATAAACCAGCCTAGGAATTCGGCTGAATCCTTAAGCTCAACGGCCCAAACACCTAAGGGTGCCAAGTCTGGCTCTTTTTCGATAAGTGAATTAAGCCTAGCTAAAGTCTTTTCAGGCGCATGTGGTATTCTTGATGTAGTAAATTTCATAATGTCCGGGTCAGACTCAAGTCGAATCATATTATCTAAATCTGATAGCTGAAATCATCTTAATAGTGTTCGTTTTGTTTGAAGCTGATTCATGACACTCGAATTCCGCTATTATTTTTGAGCTCTTCATCTGTGGGAGCTTGAAAATAATTTTCCATCCAATCAAAGGTTTCCTTTGAAACAAAAATTGAGGTTTCTGTTAAAGCATTATTTCGTTTTGATACTCGCTGCCAGCGGACTTCGCTTGGAATGTCTAAGAAGTGAAGGGCGTAAGAAATTGCAGCACTTTTGAGTTGATTATAAAATTTGTTTCTTTGAGTGGTTTCTGAAAAGCCAAGGTCTAACACGACTGAAAATCCTGAATTGAAAGCCTGCTGAGTTTGCTGCCAAATAAGAGTTTCACATCGAGTTACTTTATCAATCACCCATTCGAAAGCAGGTGGGTTGGGTGCATCCATCCAAAAAAGAGCTTTCATATACTCATCGATTGAGAAATAAATGGCCTTATGTTTCTGTACCAATTCTTTGGAGTATGTGGTTTTTCCTGAACCCGTGGACCCACAAATTAAATACACGAATGGATTATTCATTTTAGCCTTTCTGTGAGCTCGTACCTCACATATGATTAAATTATGTGATATTGACGAATGAGTCAATTATATATACACTGTATATATAAGGGGTTTTCTTATGATTTCTGGACATGTCTTTATAGCGACAAGCCTTGATGGATTTATAGCCAAAAAAGATGGTGATATTGAATGGCTCATCAGTCGAGATGAGCCCAGCGAAGATCATGGATATGATGAATTTATTAAGGATAAAGATGGGATTATTATGGGCCGGGAAACCTTTAAAAAATCTTTAACCTTTAATCCCTGGCCCTTTCAAATACCAGTGATCGTCATGTCGAAAACATTTGATTCTAAAAATTTGCCAGACAATGTGCGAATTCTAAAAACTTCGCCAACCCAAGTGATGAAGACTTTGGAAAATGAGGGGTTCAAAAAAGTATACGTTGATGGGGGATTGATCATTCAATCCTTCTTGCGTGAAAAATTGATTTCTGACATGGTCATCACAACAGTGCCTGTCTTGCTTGGTGAGGGCCGTTCGTTATTTGGCTCAATGGACAACGATATTTCTTTAACTCATATAAACACCAAAGCTTTTCCATCCGGACTTGTGCAATCGAAGTATTCGGTCAAGAAATGACAAAGCGGGGACGCCCTCTGGGTGAGGCAAAAATAAATCATGAAGTTATTCTATTAAGTGCTTTTGAAATGCTTAGCGAATTGGGTCCCAATGGTTTATCAATGCGAGGTCTTGCCGCAAGATTAAATGTAACTCCGATGGCGATCTATAATCATTTTCCAGATCGATCTGTTTTAATTCGTGAAATGTCAGATGTCATTTATGCAAAGGTTGTTGGAAGCATCCGGGAGCTGACGGGTCATGGACAATCTAAAGCTCAACATCTTTTGCTTAAATATTATCAAACCTGTGTGCAGTATCCCAATTTAACTTTACTTATTTTTACAACTCATGAAGACTTTTCTAAAGAGTTGAGGCAAATTAATTTTCATTTAAGTAATTTTTTAAGTGAAGCTAAGATCACTTCCATCAAAAAAAAGATGTGGCAAGATGTTCTTATCGATTTTACCCATGGAAGTGCTATGGCTGTTGCAACTTCACGAGATTTAAAAATTTTGAAATCTCAAAGTATCAAGTACCAACAACAATTAAAGGTACTTCTTGAATGTATTTTTAATTCATCTAAAGGACAAAAATAAATGAGTTCACCCAAAATGTTGATTGCCAGAAATCGAAACTTTGGCCCTCCTGACGTTGTCTCGGTAGAAGAAGCTCCAATTCCAATTCCCAAAAGGGGTCAAATGCTAGTTCGGATCCATGCGGCCACGGTTTCGACCGGTGATTGCAGACTTCGAAGCAAAAATGTTCCAAGAGGTTTTGGGTTCATGATGGGTCTTATGTTTGGTTTTAAAAATCCCAAATATGAAAGCTTAGGAACGAATCTGGCTGGTGAAGTGGTGACTCTTGGTGATGGAGTCAGGCAATTTCAAAGCAAAGACCGTGTTGTTTCAAACTTAGGAATGAAGCTGGGTGGTCATGCACAGTACCGAATTCTTGATGAAAATAGCCTCACTGCACAAATTCCTAATGAAGTGAGTTATGATCACGCAACAGCTTTGGTTTTCGGTGGTGTCGCAGCCCTTCAATTCTTACGTGATAAATTAAAACTTAAAGCGGGTGAGCGATTATTAGTCATTGGGGCGGGTGGAGCTGTCGGTAGCTCTGCCATTCAATTGGGTTTAATAATGGGGGCACAGGTCACAGGCGTTTGCAGCACGAAAAAAGTTTCGGCTGTTCATGATTTAGGTTTGCAAGATGTCATTGATTATAAAAAGCAATCCTGGCTAACGGGGACTGATCAATACGATGTGATTCTTGATACGGTCGGAACTCTTGATTTTGAAAAAATGAAACATAAACTTAAAGCGAATGGAAGATTGGGACTTGTCATTGCAGATCTTCCCACAATTTTAAAAAGTTTGTGGATATCACTGACTCAATCACAAAAAGTTTATGCCGGTCCCATCAATGAAAATAAAAGTGATTTGAAGTTTTTATTAAACTTATGCCAGCAGAAAAAGTTTCGGCCTTTGATAGGAACAACACTTCCATTTGAAAAAATCGTTGAAGCCCATAAGATAGTGGACTCAGGACATAAGTTAGGTAGCCTTGTGCTAAGGATAATCACTCTTCAACCAAGCCTCGATTAAGTCAGCCGATTCAGCCGATTCGTTAATGAGTCTTTGAGAGAAGTGAGGGTGATCACCTTGATATCCGAAAGACCGTAGGTGGTTTGATTTAGATTTAGCTAAAGTGAGGTTATGAAGATTTCTCTTGCTGCTATATTTTTCTTTTGCAAAATCATTCAACCAATTCCAATTTGGAAAGTTTCTTCTCTTCCAACTCAGAATATTTGTTGAAACATGACAAGAGACACAGTCAGTTGTGCCAGGATTGTGAAAGTTCGGATTTTCGACTTCAAATAGATTTTTAGACCAATCTTTAAATTTTTCTTCTGAGAATCGATTTTTTGCGGACCTAGAATTGTCAAAAAACCAAAGACCAACTTCGGGAAAGTTGATGGGGGCAATCGTGGCTTGAAATTCATTTGTATCGAGCTCAGCTGCCATAAACGACTGGCCATTTGAAAACAGACCTGGAATTTTAAAAGAATTGAGTTTGCCGTTTTGAAAATCAAAGCCGACAAACACCCATTGATCCTCAGCAGCTTCCAAGGTCATGACTGTTAGCTTTGATAAATTCTGTTCGCCACAATGTTGGAGGGTTAAATGACTCAAACTTTTCCAAAACTCACCCCGAAGACCTTGGTTTTTAATTTCTGGGTGTATATCCAAAGCCGCACCAGGATTAATTAATGAAAAACTATTTATTAAATGAAGATACTGGGACCAAAAAGAGGACCACTCAGAATCATTCAATTCATAAACACTGTGTAAAGATGCATCCAATGTCGTAACTTTTGAATCCTTCCACACAACGGGTTGCCAAATCAGCCTGATTTGTTTTTTGCATATTGGTGAGTTGACACCATCTTTTGCGCAAGGGTCGATTCTTACTGAAACCACTCGCATCAAATTTTCAATGACTTCCTCATTGGTTTTTTTGACTACGACTTGGGGTAATGCACCAACAGCTATTTGCGGTATTAATCGCCCTTTTGCACCAGATTCTCCAGCCTCTAACAGTAATGAAATTTCAGATTCCTTTTTAGGCAGGGGAAGTAAAATCGAAACGTCAAATAGCTCTATCGCACGAGTAGAGCGATCCCTCAATATGTTCGCCGCCATGGTTTGCTGAAACAGAAAAACAAGTATTAAAAAGATGATTTGAACAGCCACGTGAATATTTTAGCATTCAGAATTAAGATGTTTGTTTTTAATTTTTCATGCTGAAAGTTTTTCAGCCTTATCAAAAAGTTAGATAGGGCCTTGTGTTGTTGACGAGGTTTTTAGAAATCTCTACTTCTGGCATTTAACCAGTAGCTTAGTTGTACTTGACGTACTTTGGGCATCACCTGAAACTTCGTTAGAGGTGTTCACAATTTTATAAGGGCCTCCACAAACTTCAGTGGCTTTTTCGTAGCAGAGTTTGACATTACCGCATGTTACAAGTTGGTGGGGACTACCATCTGGGCCGGTGATGATTTCACTTGTGCTTGCGCATCCAAATAAAATCAAATTTGATGTGATTAAAAATATTCTCCAAAACTGGTTTTTCATAAAATCTCCGGCAGGAATTGTTTTATATCTGAGTCGTAAAAAATTGGCGTCTTCGATACAAATTCCTTAAAAATTAAGTACTTAAAAGGCGGGATAGCCACAAATAGCCATCCCTCGAAACGCATCGGGTAAAACATTTTTTAACGATTTTCTGCTTTAAAGTCACAGAAATTCACGACTTGAGCCATGACATCCGCATCTGTAGGCATGAATCGTAAGGACTCTGTTGCACCTCTTTCATCCACGCCTGCCAGCCTAACATATCGTTCCATCGTTTTGAGATCTTTCCAGCCACAAATTTTTTGTACTGTTACTGTGGAAACACCACTGCTAAGAAGTTGCGTTGCAAAGCAAGCTCTTAGGGTGTGAAACTTCACAGATTTCAGACTAATTTCTTTGCAGAAGGTTCTGAGTATCGAGGCTTGTTCGCCACGATCCCATTGCCAAAAACGAGGCAGGACATGCAGTCTTTCTGGAGCTTCGGCTTTAAGGCTTAAAAATAATCCCTTTAGCTCTTTCGAAATTGGAATGTTCCTCCAGTACTTAGCTTTCGTACTTTTTACGATCTTGAAGCGGGGATTATAGGATTTCGAAAGAAAGATCCTACCATTCTCTAGGTCAACATCTGTCCATAAAAGTGCGTGAAGCTCGCCGGATCTCATTCCTGTCAAAAGTGCTGTTGCCCAGACTGAATACCAAGGGTGACGGTGAAGCCTAGCTTCGGAAATTAGTTTTCTAACTTCTTCGAGAGTCAGTATCTCGGGTAGCTTTTCTTCATTACGCTTTTGAAGCTGAACTTCCTCTGTAGGGAGCTTTGTTATTCCCTTTAGAAGTCCCTCATCAATTGCCCATTTATAAACGCCGTTGATTGCAGCCTTCAAGTTAACTTGAAAACTGCGAGATTTCCCTTGGGCTTCAGCCTCTCTGAGGATGTGCTTGATCTCTGCTCGGCCAATTTCTAGCGCGTGCATGGGATACAAGTACTGAGTCCATCTTCGTAACAATGACAAGTTATCAATAAATGTAGTTTCACTTGTAGTACGGTCTGGGTTTTTTCTTTCAGAAAGTTCCCAGGCATCGACAAGATCTAACCAGGTGTGACCACGTTGTTCTTGCTTAGAAATTTCCTCAGTGAGGAGCCTTAATGTTTTTTTCTCTTCGTGAAGTGCAGCTGATTTAGTCTTTAATCCCTTGATCCGTTTTTGAACTCGAATTTTTGGGTTAAGCTTACTTCTCATATTTACATACACTGACCAAAGTTGTTCGTTATTTTCAGAATATTCACTTATTGCCATGCGGTCCTCCATTGTTAGAGAACTCGATGGCTCTGTTAAGATCAGATTTTCGAAAATATAAACGACTGTTAAATTTTCGAAATGTTATCTGTCCTCGATAAACCATATTCCGAATTTGACCAACTGAGCGACGTAGGTATCGAGCTGCATCTTCAGTATTCATCCACTCTAAATTTTCAAAGAACTTTTGCTCGTTAGAGCTTTGGATTTGTGATCCAGACATGATTGTACTCCTGAATCTTGCTCTCAGCAAGGCTGAGAAAGATGGCGAGTGACGTCAGGAAGTCGCGCAATTGATCTATATTCTTTTTGAATCAAGCCGTCAGTTATCCACAGATTTTTCTGTGGATAAGTCAGGCGCACCTTTTGAAATGCGACGTTTGGAATTGTCTGAGATGCCCAAATGTTCTCTAAGAACTTTTTTGATTTCACTAGGCAAATCTCCGTCTTCACCAGCTTTGCGTAGCAGGGCTCTTAGAACTTTCTTTTCGTCGAAGTGCAGGAGGCAAAGGCTTTTGATATCTGAATCTGAAAATGATTTTGCATGATTTGAAATAAGCAAATTAACAACATCTGATTTTGTCACTTCGCCACCATCAAATCCGTCATTAGTCCTGCGAACCAATTCTTCCAGAGCATCATTAGATTCTTTCTGAATCACAACTCGATACTGATCATCTTCAGTTGATTTTAGCTTCTTTGCTTTCGTTTCTTGTTTTCCTGTTTTCTTTCCTTCTTCTCTCTCTTCTTCTTTATTAAATTCATTCATAATTATTATTCCTATTCTTACATATTACCCCCGCCGTTACTGTCTAGTCCTAGTTACTGACCACCTTCAATCGTAGAGTGGGGGTGGTCAGTAACGGCTCGAGGACGACGACAGGAGCGGCGGGGGTGTTTTTGTTAGCAGTTCTCAGTCTTTGATCAATTTATTAAAATCAATTACGTCCCAAATAAGTGAGTCATCGAATCGATAACGAATCACTTATTTTGCATTTTGAATCTGGACTTTTTCGCGGCCATCAATCCAAGTTCCCAAAGAACTTGCTCGTATCGATGTTGTTCATCGATTGAATTGACGTCATTCTCGGCATCAAAAACGAACTTAACCTGACTATAATTAAGCGGCTCTAACTCATGATTTTGCGAATTAAATTTTTTCCTAAAATACTAATTCACTTTTCCTCCTTTTGGCGTTTGTTGTCGTTCAAAGTTCTTAAAAAGCAAGGTATGCCAACTAAGAGTGATTTTTGATTTAAGCTGTTGAAACTTAATTTGAATTTTTAAAATCGGTTGAAAATTCGTTGTGCCTGATGATTCAGAGATCCTGAATGCTCTTAGCAACAAGTTGAAATTAGTGAGAGCTTTCGGAAGATTGGATAACGTTCAGGTTATCTGAAGTCCATTCAAAATTCCTGAACTGACCACAAGTTTTTTCGAAGTTCAGAAAAACTGAATAAAAGATAAGATTTTAATTTCTATAAATATTATCGCCCTCAGCGGCGTTGAACCTGTAAAGCGACGACTCTTCCAAGGCTTGTATTCACTGGCGAGCCGAAAAGGGTTTGATCTGAATAACTAAGATGTTCCAGACCATTCATCACCAACCATATAACTCGCACTCTATACGCCGGTCGCATAGAATTCGATAGATCCGTCGTTGTTGGCGCCAGAATTTGAATTCGTTTTTACTGCATCTTTGTAGGTCCACGTGATACTGGAACCGAAGCGTTTGTCTTTAGCGTTATATCCAAGACCAATTCCCAAATTTCCGCCGTAGCCAGGTGAATCACCAAATTGAGATTCAACCATTTCGCCATGCGGCACTTTGGTAGCCTGGGTTTGTCAATCTTGACCATCGACTTAATAAAACTTAGCTTTCACTGTACGGAGATAACTTGAATTCATTTTTTGCTTACATCTTTACTGCGATGACTTTGTTTGGCTCTTTTAGTAGCGCTGAATCTTTTTGTGCAGATGTAAAGTCTCAAAATACTGTTCTTGAGTTATCAGCTAATGAAGTCACATTGACGAGTGCTCACCAAGACTTTCCTTGCAGTCATGATGAGTCTGACTGTCATCACTCCTGCGTGGGTCATAATTGTCATTTAGGGCATTGTGCGTTTCCTATGAGTTCTCAGATATCAGTGTTCACAGTTTCATTTGAAATGCCTCATCACATCTTTGATGTGGCCCTTTTCATTTTTGACTTTCAAACAAGTCTATTTCGCCCACCGATTTCCTAAAAGACATCCAATCACGATCCTTAAGCGACACTTTTCTTCAAATTTAAACTTTTAAGTGTCATTTCAGTTTCGAAAATTTCTAACAAATTAAAAAATCTTTGGAGCACACGCATGAACTCATTTTCGTATCTAGCGCTTGTTATTTGCTTTCTGGGAGCCCACATGAGCTTTGCCGAAAGCAAGAACCCTGAATGTAGCATTACAAATTATTCTGAACTCGTGAAGTGCATTGAAAAAACAGCATTACCAGTTCAAATCGCAGATCAAAATTTAAAAGCATCAAGGCATCTCGAAGATGCAAGTCGGCAGTGGATCAACCCAGAAATTGATGCAGAAACTGTATCGAAGGGTTCTGAAAAATCAGAAACTACAGCCACACTCTTTTTTAATTTTCGACTTGGTGGAAAACGAAGCTCGGGAATCAAAGAAGCTCTTGGAGAGATTGCAAAATCCGAAGCCGAGCGAGACCAAATCGTCCAGCAAACACGTCTTGATTTGATGCTAGCCCTTTACAGGCTGACTCAGCTAAAAAGTGAAACTAGCATTGAGCAAGAGTCTGTGGAAACATTCTCAAAAATTGTGGGTCAGTTTGAAAAAAGACCTGCCCTTAATCCAGAACAAAACGTTTCCCTGGCTGTGTTTAAAATGGCCTTAGGAGATCATAGCTTAAGACTTGCCAGTCTAAAAAATCAGGAAGAAAAATTGTATCAATCACTGACCGCTGCCACAGGAATCAGACGAGATTTGATTCAAAAAAATCTTCCTTTAAAAAAACAATCTTGGCCAGATCTGAGCAAAGCCAAAGATGATCAAATTTTGTCGCCAAAGGAGAGAAAAGCTCTGGCTGAGCTTAAAATTGCAGAGGGGCTGAAAGAAAAAGCTGATGCTGGAGCTTGGCCTGACTTGAAAGTGGGTCCAACAGTTCGTTCAACAAAAGATAACGGCGTTTCTGATTCTTTCGTGGGTTTTAGTCTTTCAATGCCACTTCCGGTCTTTACACTCAATGGAGGATCTCGAAGTTTTGCTGAACAGAAGAAACTTGCAGCCGCTATGAGTCTTGAACATACAAAACGGCTCGAGCTTTCTTTGCGCTCTGAACTCGTGAGTCAGTATTATCAGACTGTATCCGCTTTAAAAAATACAATCAGTCTTAAAGTTATCGATGAGAAGCATGAGCAAATCGAAAAGCAATTTTTTAGAGGACTTGTACCAAGTTCGCTTGTGATTGAAGCTCATCGACAGCTGCTCGACCTCGAAGAAAGACGAAACCTATCTGAGCTAGAAGCTCTTGAAGCTTTGGGACAAATTCTAATTATCGATAATAAATTTCAAGAGGTCATTTTATGAAACTAAAATCAATTCTAACAATTTTCTTCATCTTCAGCTTTATGAGTTTGGCATTTTCAAGTGATGACCATGACCATAAAGAACACGACGAGCAGGAGTCAGAAGCTGAGCACAAACATGATGAAAAAAAGGATGAGCATAAGCATGAAGAAAAAGGTCATGCTCATGATGAAGAAGGACACGGCCACGGAGAAGAAGAAGGCGAGCACTCAGAGGAAAACGCTCAGGTAGGGCCTGAAAAAGGAATTTTAGAAGCGAGTGAAGTGAATGGAATCAAGCTCTCACCACAAGCTGAAAAAAATTTTGAAATTACAAAATTAAAAGTGGGTTCTGGTAGCTCTCACAACATTCCAAAATCAGCTGTTGTGACAGCCGGAACCGAAGTGAATCTGTATAGAATTCGAAATGGATTCTATAAAAGAATTGATTTTGAAATATTAAAACGAACAGGGACTCATCTCACAGTTAAGTCCAAGGACCTCAAAGACAATGATGAAATCGTTGTCACTGGATTGGGATTTTTAAGAATTGCAGAAATTGCAGCTTTCGGCGGAGCCCCCGAAGGTCACTCACACTAATTAATTGGAGTCTTTATGATAAATCGAATTATTCATTTTTCTGTATATAACCGAGGGCTTGTTCTTTTTTTAACAGGCCTTTTGGTCATCGCTGGTATTTATAGTTTTCAACATCTTCCCATTGACGCTGTTCCGGATATTACAAACAACCAAGTTCAGATCAATACTGTCATCGAAGGTTTAGCTCCTGAAGAAATTGAACGGACAGTCACATTTCCCGTGGAATCGGCAATGAGAGGGGCTGCTGGAGTTGAGCAAGTCAGATCTATAACCCGATTTGGACTTTCTCAAGTGACGGTGGTTTTTAAAGACTCAGTGGATATTTACCGAGCCCGGCAACTTGTGACCGAAAGATTGCAAAACGTTGCCAATGATTTACCTGGTGGCGCGAAACCGCAGTTAGGTCCTGTTTCGACGGGACTTGGTGAAATCTACCAGTACATTTTGGACTTTAAAGAAAAAAAATCAGGACAAGCTCGTACTGAACAGCTGATGGAGGTGAAAGCTCTTCAAGATTGGTATTTAAAGCCGCGCCTTTTAACCGTAGAGGGTGTTGCAGAAATCAATACTTCAGGAGGCTTTGAAAAGCAGTACCATGTCCAGCCAGATCCGCAAAAAATGGCAGCCTACGGAATTCATTTTGAAGAGATTAAAGAAGCCTTAGAAAAAGTAAATCGAAATGTGGGTGGTGGATACGTTGAGCAAACAGCAGAGCAATTTCTAATTCAAGGTGTGGGACTTCTCAAATCTCCTCAAGAAATTGAAAGAATTCCTGTTAAACAACTTGAATCCTTTAGAACAATTAAGATAGGTGACATAGCAAAAGTCGTTTTAGGTAAAGAGCTCAGAACAGGAGCCGCGACATACGACGGAAATGAAGTTGTACTCGGAACCGTCATGATGCTCTTGGGTGAGAATTCAAGAACTGTTTCAACTCGAGTCCATGAAAAAATTGAAGAAATTAAAAAAACCCTTCCTGAAAATGTGGAGCTCGAAACAGTTTACAATCGATCTGATTTAGTGAATCAGACATTGGGCACTGTGGAGCACAATCTTATTTTAGGTGCTATTCTTGTTACAATTATTTTATTGATATTTTTAGGCAATATTAGAGCTGCGATCATCACAGCGATCACAATTCCATTATCTTTGCTTGCTACATTTTTAATGATGAAGCCACTTGGTTTATCAGGAAATTTAATGAGTCTAGGAGCTTTGGATTTTGGAATTATTGTGGATGGAACAGTTATCGTTTTAGATAATTGTGTTCGCTTTATACAAATGCGCTACAAACAATTGGGACGAAACCTGACCGCTGAAGAACTTAAGCAATCTGTCTACGAGGCGACAGTTGAAATTAGAACAGCTGCAGGTTTTGGAGAATTGATTGTGATCATGGTGTTTTTGCCTGTATTTGCCCTGACGGGTGTTGAAGGAAAAATGTTCACTCCCATGGCAGCCACATTTATTTTAGCCGTTTTCGCAGCTCTCGTTTTTTCATTTACGACAGCTCCAGCATTGGCGAGTCTTTTTCTTTCTGGAAAGGCTCAAGACAAAGAACCTCGCTTGATGGTCTTGTTTAGAAATCTGTATATTCCATTCTTTGAGTTAGCTTTTAAATACAAAAGAGCCACCATTTCTGTAGCTATCCTTTCCGTTGTTTTGGGTGTGGGCTTGTTTCAAACGCGTGGAGCAGAGTTTTTACCTCAGCTCAGTGAGGGATCTTTTGCTTTTCATATGATTAGACCTGTTAATGCTTCACTTTCTCAATCAGTCGAATTTCAAAAAAAGGCAGATAAAGTCGTTGAGGCTTTTCCAGAGGTTGATCACGTTTTTTCTAGAATCGGAACAAGTGAAGTTGCGACAGATCCGATGGGAGTGAACGTGTCTGATACTTACATTATGCTAAAACCAAGAGAGGATTGGCCAAAGGTTGATGGCAACAAGCGAACTTATGTTGAACTCACATCATTGATGGTTGCGAGTCTTGAAAAAGAGTTGCCGGGTCAAACTTATCTGGCATCTCAACCTATTCAAATGAGATTTAATGAGTTACTTGAAGGAACTCGGGCCGATGTGGCAATTAAAATTTTTGGACCCGATCTTGGAAAGCTTGTTGAGATTGCTAAAGAGACTCAAGTCATTGTCTCTAAAGTCAAAGGCGCTGGTGACGTCGAAGTGGACCTAGCTGGAACTTCACCTGTTTTAAGAATTGAGCCTCGTGATGACAAATTATCGAGCTACAATGCTTCAATTAAAGATGTTCTTGATACAGTTTCAATAGCATTGGGCGGTCAAGAAGCGGGAATGATCTATGAGGGGGAAAGAAAATTTCCGATTGTGGTCAGGCTTGAAGACGATCTTCGAAGTGATTTGGCTGCTATTCAGAATCTTCCGGTAGGAATCGGAGCTAATTTGACTGTGCCGCTGCAAAATCTTGCCAATGTTTCATTTAAAGAAACCTATGGATCAGTGAACCGAGAAAATTCAAACCGAAGAACAGCCGTGCTTGTGAATCTTCGAGGTCGAGATACTGAATCTTTTGTCTTAGAAGCTCAAAAGCTTGTGCAAGATCAAGTGAAATTGCCAGACGGATACTACTTTGAGTGGGGTGGAAACTTTAAGAACCTACAAGCTGCAAAAAGTAGACTGCTCATTCTAGCTCCCTTAGCTCTCGTTATTGTTTTGATGATGGTCTATGCCGCTTTTGGCAGTATCGGCGAAACACTTTTAATTTTCGGCTGCGTGCCTTTGGCTCTCGTTGGTGGGGTTCTGGGGCTGATCATTAATGGTCTGCCGTTTAGTATTTCTGCTGGAGTCGGATTCATCGCACTTTCGGGAATCGCAGTCTTAAATGGCGTTGTTTTGGTGAGTTTCTTTAATAAACTTAAAGCAGAAGGAAAGACTGGGAAAGAACTCGTCCTTGCAGGAACACTTGTTAGATTGCGACCTGTATTGATGACAGCTTTAGTTGCAGTTTTCGGTTTTATTCCGATGATGCTTTCGACAGGTGTTGGATCTGAAGTCCAAAGGCCTCTAGCTTCAGTTGTTATCGGAGGAATTATTTCATCGACTTTGCTGACGCTTATTGTTCTTCCGGTTCTATTTTCAATTTTCGAATCAAAAATGACAGGCCGAGTGGCTCATTAAAAAATAACAGACGAACTTATTCGTCAAAAAAAGGAGATTTATGAAACAAGCCCTCTTAATCACAGCCATCTTTTTTGGCATCAATGGATCAGCTTTAGCGAGCGATGGTCATGATCACAAAAAAGAGAAGCAACATCAACACAAGGAGCATAAGTGTGAGGCTTGTAAAAAGTCCGAGAAGGATTGCAAGTGTGATCACAAAGACGAAAAGCACGGTGAGCACGATGACCACTCTCACGATGAGAAAAAAGACGGAAAAAAACAAGAGAAGAAAGAAACGAAGTAATTTATGAAAAAATCTGGGTT
This sequence comes from Bdellovibrionales bacterium Ga0074139, assembly GCA_001464795.1. GTDB lineage: Bacteria > Bdellovibrionota > Bdellovibrionia > Bdellovibrionales > Bdellovibrionaceae. Next base: position 4,983 of record LNEB01000008.1, on the reverse strand, counting down.
CATTTTACTAATTGCAATTGTTGGTATTTCCTTTGGTTGTGCTAGCTTACCTCGACACGAACATTTAATAGGAGAGGTGAGAAGGGTGGGCCCAGGTAAAGAGAGCTTGGTCTGTTTGGATGGAGTCGATGCCCAAGTCGGCCAAACGGTCTCTGTTTTTGAAAGAGTATGTCGATCGCAAGTTGTACAAGGTCGCTGGGTCAAGCGACCTGGCTCTTTGTGCGAATTAGTCCCGAAAGGTGAGGCTAAGATTATGTCTAAGATAAGTTCTCACGACGTGTCAATACTGCCCATAAATGAATTCCAGTTGAGCCCAGGTTTCGTAGTGAAAGTTGTGAGATAATGAAAGCCCTAATTTTTCAAAAACTACGGCTCGCTTCTGCATTTTATTGAAGTTAAGATATTAAATGGGGCTCAACTTGAGGCTGGATTTATCTTTGAAAGCTCCACAATCTAAAAAGGAAACTTATGGATCAGACGACTAATCATGATAACTGTTGTAGCCCTGGTCACTCACCAGATGAAAAAGTTCTCAATCAGATTGAGAATACAATTGTCTCTATTTTTTCAGTTTCTGGAATGGATTGTGCCGATGAGATTTCAGCTATTCAAAAGTCGCTGAACCATCCTAAGGTTGCAAAAATCTATGCAAACCTAATGACCTCGCAAGTGACAGTCAATCACGATCCTTCTTTTGAAAAAGGCGAAATTATAAAGCTGATCAATAAATCTGGAGTGAGAGTTCGAGAAACGACGGCTCAACTCTCATTTGTAGCTGAAAATAAGACTCGAGTTGTTTTGGTTTCAACTTCAGGAGTATTGGTTACAGTTGGATTATTACTTCAATATATGCTGAACGTTTCAGATGAAATTTTGTTTGTGACTTTTTTAGCAGCGACACTTGCTGGTGGAACACTCATTTTTCCAAAAGCACTTCGATCTATCAGACAGCTTTCTTTAGATATGAATGTGCTTATGACGATTGCAGCCATTGGAGCCTTTTTTATCAAAGAATACTCTGAGGCGGCAGCCGTCGTTTTTCTCTTTTCGCTTGCGGAAATGCTTGAGGCTTTTAGTGTGGCTCGTGCAAGGAAAGCCATTCGAGAGGTCCTGTCTGTAGTTCCTCAGTTTGCAAATTTGGTTAAAGGAAGTCAGTTTGAACCCGTTGCCATTGAAGAAGTGATAGTGGGTCAAGAAATTCTAGTGAGGGTAGGTGATCGAGTTCCACTTGATGGAACTGTGATAGCTGGTAGCTCCTACGTGAATCAAGCGCCACTAACCGGGGAATCACAACCGGTCTCAAAAAACGAAGGTGACACTGTATTTGCGGGAACAATTAATGAAAGTGGAAATCTAAATATAAAAGTGGTTCATGGTTACAAAGATACTAAAATCGCCAATGTGATCAGACTGATCGAAGAGGCACAAAGTAAAAAGGCACCGTCTCAAATCTTTGTCGATCAATTTGCCAAAATTTATACTCCCATTGTCACACTTGTGGCTGTACTTGTCTTTTTACTTCCTCCTCTTTTGTTTTCTCAAAGTTGGGATATTTGGTTTTACCGGTCGCTTGTATTTTTGGTTATTGCATGTCCATGTGCTCTTGTTATTGCAACACCTGTATCAGTTGTCTCAGCCCTGACAGCCCTTGCTAAAGGTGGAGTTCTTGTTAAAGGAGGCGTGTATCTCGAAGCTCTTGGAAAATTACGTGCGATTGCCGTTGATAAAACAGGTACGATTACTGAAGGTAAGCCGCATGTCGTATCTGAAAAGACATGGAAAGGCAGCTCAGAAGATGAGTTTCTAAAAATAGCCCTCTCTTTAGAAAAGACTTCGACTCATCCACTTGCAAAAGCAATCGTCGAGCATTGCTATAAAAAAAATAAAAAAGAATCAGCGGTCCTTCAGTTTCAAGTTATTCAGGGTCAAGGAGTTCAGGGGTTCATTGATTCGCACTCTTACTTTGCAGGAAATCATAAGCTCGCACATAGCTTGGGTGTGTGTAGTCCTGACGTGGAAAGCTATTTGCAATCTCTAGAAACCCAGGCTCAATCTGTTATGATCGTTGGACACATGCCACACGATGGATGCGCTGGAGAAATTTTAGGAATTTTCGGACTTGCGGATAAACCTCGTGAAGGTGTGAAGCTTGCAATCAAAAATCTACACACGGCTGGTATTCAAGAAGTCATTATTTTAAGTGGTGATAATCAGCGAACAGTTGATTCAATTGCTAAAATTGTAGGAATTGATCATGCGCAAGGCGATCTACTTCCAGAAAATAAAGTGTCTGCAATTCAGTCGCTGACTGATAAGCATAAGTTTGTTGGAATGGTCGGAGATGGAATCAATGATGCTCCGGCCCTGGCTTTGGCATCAGTTGGAATTGCAATGGGAGCGGCAGGAACTGATGCAGCAATCGAAACAGCCGATATAGCTCTAATGACAGATGATCTAGGCCAACTTGCAAAAGCTATTGCCCATGGCAGAAAAACACTTGGTATTATTAGGTTTAACATTGGTTTTGCATTGGCGATTAAAGCCGTATTTATAGTTTTGGGGATTATCGGACTTTCAAATCTTTGGCTTGCCGTTGCTGCTGACATGGGGGCTTCTTTACTTGTCATTGCAAACTCAATGAGACTTCTTACTGTTGATGAGGTTTCATAAAATGCAGAAGAAATTTCAACTCAATCATGAAAAGTTTAAGTATGAAATCCAATTAGCTCTTCAAGCAAGATTGGAAAAAAATTATAAAAAAGAATGGAACCACCTTGAGCGTGCACATATCCTCGGGCAGTTTAATCCATGGAAGCATTTTTGGGTTCACTTACTCATGATGAGATTCAGTCTCGTGAATTTAAAATTATTAGAATTTTTAGGCCAAATTCCTCGAATTATTTTAGCAATACCTGGCTCTGTTACGGGTCTGGCACCAAAGGGTAATACAGGAGGCTCAAACGTGGGAATGTTTACACCTATGGATATTCCCCAAGATCTTCACGATTTTGTAGGATGATGTAGACCTACTTTCAACACTGGATGTTCACTATTTCGATGCAGGCAGCAAATAGGCCTGCCCCCACTTGGATGCTTTGGAATCTTGGATGAGTTGTAGTTGCGCCTGTCGGACGAGCTTAAGGGCTTTGGGTAAGTGACCACTTCCGACCACCAAGACCGCAACGATCGCAATTGATTGAATAAGTTTATCGAGTCCCATGGGACCTCCTTTGTTGGTTAAGATACGAAACTTTTTAAAATTGTATGGACCGCTCTTAGTTTTTCTTCATTTGGAATTTGGTCGATCAGCAAAATGCATTCATCTTTGATGCTGACAATCGGAATTTGCTTTCCGTTGATGTATTCCTGAAACTCCGAATCGCTAAAACCATAAAATTCCAATAGACATTTGAGCCTAGAATCAGGAATTTCCATTCGACCATTTTCATAGTGGCCGATGGCTTGAGGGGAGCAGCTCGCTTTGTGAGCTGCTTCAGGTTGCGAGATCTTCTTTGAGATTCTCATGAATCTGATGATCTTGCTTTTTATAGTTATGATTTTCTTCTGGCTACGCTTCATATATTTCCTCCGTTCAAACAGTCGAATTTAATTGTTCGACTTGAAAGCCAGTTTCATCGCCCAGAGATTTGCAGTTTCTAGAAATTCCTTACAGAATTCCAAGAGCTAGGGTCTCTAGACAATGCGAGCGGAGAATACTGAAAATGTTTTGATCGATAGCCAAACTATAGCCAAGTTGTAGCCAAACCCTGTGATGGGGTGTGATCCGATGTGATGTCAGATCAAATTAAATCGAGAGAGAGCCATTGAGTTTTGTTTTTTGATTTCAGTTAGATACGTTTTAACGGCATTTAAGCCTACGAGTAAATTGGCGTCCGCTGGGCAATTTTTGTAGAACCAACTTTGGCACCTAGCTGGATTGACATGATCTGCCGAATATTCGTGCAGAAATTGATTAAAAACAAGTAGCAGCAACCTAGGGCTTTGGCTCTTTCTTGATAGATTCTTCAGCGAGCCCACGCATCTTCTTTGTCCACTCAAACTGCTCTGTCAGTTTAAATATCAAATTGGTAAACCAGAGGCTTCGTATCAAATAAAAAAGAATAAAGGCGATCCCTAAAGGTCTTAAGCTCCTCCAAAAAATTTGCGACCAGGAAGATTCAGTTAAATACAAAGAAACGAGAACAATAAAAAATGAAACTAAAAAAAGTGGTCGAAGCAGATCTTGCAAGGCTAAAAGAAGGGGAGACTTTAATTTTAAATGAAGAGATTTATGCAATTGATTCGGTGAATTTATTTTAAAAGCTATTGGCTTTATCTTTTTTAAGAGTGGGTCACCCCACATGACAAGACCAAGGCCCATTACTATTTTAGCTATCACCAAGGTGAGAACAACATTCCTTGCGACCCCAGGATTAATTAATTTAAAAATTCGATCAAGATCAAATCCAAAAATAAAAATAAAAGTAAGGGCCGGCTGAATGAAGGCCCACAGGCTCAGAAGGCTCATTCCCAAACACTGTCCGAGTTTTTTTGTTCCAAAGAGGAGTATTCCAAGAGAATAGAGGGCGCCTTGCATTGTCAGGCTTAACATGGGACCTAGTTTTTGGCCGGCGGGACTTAAACTTTTTAAACAGGCAACGACAACGGATATCTCAAATAGATCTTGGGCTTTTTTCCATCGCGAGGTTGGCTCTGTGGAATTCAAATAGTTACAAAAAAAAAGTCCTTGGTTGAGTGATAAGAAACTTCCACCAAAGGGAACTTTAAAACTATGTAAAAGAGATCCTAAGCTGATCTCAATGGCAGCCAAATGAGTGGCCGATTGAACTCGACTCTGTTCTATGTTCTTTTTGGATGGGAGGGTGTCTTCGACATGGTTCATTCGATCTCTCTCAATTTTTAAGCTCTTTTTTTTTCTTGCTGAGTTGAAGTTCAAGTTCATTGATTTTTTCCTGCAAGGGC